>JAESRD010000299.1 GCA_016764835.1 Paracoccaceae bacterium
CAGCATGTATTCTTCTTCCGGTTCCAGCAGCGGAAACTTGCGGATCTCCTGAAGATAACGGTTCATGCCTTGTTCCGGCGACGGGGCCGGTAGATTTTTTAAATTACTCACCTGTTGTGCATCCTTATGTTTAAGGGCTTAACATCGATATGAGACCGGTCAGCCGTGTTTTCAAGGGCTAAAAGCGCCTTCCTAATAAAAGATGAACATCTTTTGGCCAAATATAAGCTTTGCAACATTCCCCTCACGAAGATGCGAATAATGTTGCAATCTTGGGGGCTGGCTTAGCGTTTTGCCCGCAATGCCGCCAGCAAATCATCAATATCAGCCGGAAGCGGCGCTTCAAAGCGCATAGGCTCTTCGCTGACCGGGTGAATAAAGC
This sequence comes from Paracoccaceae bacterium, assembly GCA_016764835.1. The sequence continues at coordinate 383 of JAESRD010000299.1, forward strand.
CCAAAGTCGCTGCATGCAGCGCTTGGCGGCCAAAATTATCGAGCGCCTCGGCGACATCATCGCCCAAAGCCGCCGCCGCTGCGCGTCTTTTGCCGCCATAGGTCTTGTCGCCGATCAGCCCGTGGCCGCAATAGGCCATATGCACCCTGATCTGATGCGTGCGCCCGGTCTCAAGCCGACATTCGACCAGCGATAGAACCGGCGGCGTACCGAAGCTTTCAACCAGCCGGGCGCGGGTGACAGCATGACGCCCGCCAACTTTGACCACGGCCTGCCTCTGCCTGTCATGTTTATGCCGGGCAAGGTTGGTCTGAATTTTCAGCACATTGCCCGGCTCAAAGCTGGTGCCCGGCAGCCCGCGCAGGCGCGGATCACCGGCATCTGGCACGCCGTGGCACAGCGCCAGATAGGCCCGCTCAACAGTGTGAGCGGCAAATTGCGCCGCCAGCCCGTTATGCGCCTTGTCGGTCTTGGCGGCGACAATCAGCCCTGTCGTGTCTTTATCAATACGGTGGACCACACCGGGGCGGCGCTTGCCGCCAACGCCAGACAGCGTGTCGCCGCAATGATGGATCAGGGCATTGACCATTGTGCCGTTGGGCGAGCCGGGTGCGGGGTGTACCACCATCCCGGCGGGCTTGTTGAGCACTATAAGGTCGTCATCCTCGAAGATGACATTAAGGGCGATATCTTCGCCCAACATGTCGCTCTCAACCGCGGCGGGCACTGTGATCACCACCTCAGCCCCCTCAACGACCTTGGCCCGAGGCTCAACCACCACCGCGCCGTCTACTTGCACAGCACCCTCGCCCAGCAGCCGCATCAGCGCTGAGCGGCTCAGTGACGCTTCCGCTGGCACATCGCGCGCCAGCGCCTTATCAAGCCGTGCGGGCGGGTTTGCCCCGATGATAAAAGTGACTGTTATGAACGCGCCCATGCCAGAGGCTCCTGATGAAATCCCGAATGTTGTATTGCCGCGCTCTTTACGGCTTTTGCAAGGGCTGGTTACCGTATTGCTCGGTGTAATGATCATCGGTTTCGCGGTTTTGATCTATACGTTGGTCGACCGGCTCAATGAAGCCCCAGTGCCAATGCCTGATATTATCGCCCTGCCCAGCGGCGCATCGGCCATTGCCGTCACCCAAGGCCCGGCTTGGTTTGCCGTTGTCACCGACCAAAACCAGATCCTGATTTTTGCACCCGACGGCACATTGCGCCAATCGGTCGATATTGTTGAACTAGCCGAATAATCTGGGAGGTAGATGGTACCGCCTCCCAGGCTTGAACTGGGGACCCCTGGTTCCACAAACCAGTGCTCTAACCAACTGAGCTAAGGCGGCATTGGCGCTGAGTTACTGCGCGCCGCAGATGATTGCAAGCCAGAACCGGCAAATTGCGCGCAACATCGCGCCTAATAGCCTGCTTGCCGTGGCCGGGGCAAAGGTTTAGGCAACCAAGAGCTATATTATCGGCAAATTAAACCGGCGAGGAGACCCCCATGGGCATCGACAGCGAAAGCAACATCGAAGCAAATATGCAAATCGGGCCAACGGATCAGGGCATGGTGCGGATATTTATTGAGGCCAATGGCGTTGAAGTGCCGATGGATTTTGAGCCTGAAGAAGCCGAAGAAATTGCCGCCGAGATTATTGCCGCTGCAAGAGCCGCCGCCAGCCTTAATAAGTAAACGCGCCAATGCCGGGATCACGCGCCGCTTGCTGGCGCCGTGCCGCATGACGGGCAAATTTGAGCAACATCGCCTTGCGCCGCGCCCCGGCCAGCCGCGCCTCTGGCCCCATGCGAATGATCTCAGCATCGCAGCCGTCAGCAATGATCAGCCCGGTATCATCGGGCAGCAGCTCAACCGGAAAATCGGTGGACACGGCCCAAAAGAACCGGTCGCACCATTCCAAATAGCCCTGCCATTTGTGATCGGCCTGAAAATCTGCGCGGCTTGATTTGCACTCAATCACCCAAATCTCAGCCTTTGGCCCCATGGCCATTACATCAACCCGCAGTCCAGAGACCGGCACCAGCTCTTCGACGGTGACAAAGTCATGCTGATGCGCCAAATGGCGGCAAACGCCACGGGCCAAGAGTTGGCCGGGCTGTAGCTTTGCGGTGGCCGTTTCATTTTCGGTCAATGGTTCTGTCGACATGGGCTCAAAGATGAACAATTCATGAACATCAGTCAAGCCCGGCGCACATGACCACATAAATATTGCCCAGTCTTTTAGGGCAAACCCTTGTGTAAACGCCGCAGCAGACCTAGATAGGCCTTGGCGGGTTCCTGCCTCTCTCGTAGCACGGGTCAATTCCAGCGGCCTTAAGCAATTCTGAGGGAGCTGGCTCTGACATGACCGTGGTCTTGTTACCTGGCGCCCACCTGTACATACAGGTCCTCAGGAATGGCACCCGACGGTGCTGGTGGTGCCCGCCACATACTCCCCGCGCTAAAAGCGGTCGCCTGCGCCTTGCTTGAGTAAGCGCGAACAATTTGCCGCCTTTAAATGAAGTAGGTTTCGTCGAAACGAAGAGCATCCATGCACCCGGCCATCCGACTAAATATATTGTTTTTGCAAGGATATTGGAATTGAAATGAGAAAATTCCGCAAAGCTAATTTGGATTAGTATTTAGGACACTCATTCTGCCCATTGTGTTGGTTTCATCAATTGGCGGGGCAGCGCTGGCACAATGCGAAACTGCCGAGCAAGCATTGCAAGAAGAAGCTGGAAGTGACGGGTGTGATGTTTGGACACAGGCATATCTAGACAGTGTTAATGGAATTTTTCGCAGCTCAAATGAAATTCCCACCGCATACGGGTATATGATAGCTGCCCGAGACGCATTTCATCTTTACGAAGTATCTCTGTCGGTGTTCGATGAAGAGACTTTAGCACAGCTCACATTGCCGATTGTCACTTTACTAAGGCTGTCACTGTTCGTTGCCAGTAGGGATCCAAACATTGAAGAAGAACGGTTGTCTCGGTATTTAGCGGCATTATTCGAGATTGAAGGCTTGGTAGGTTTTGGGCAAGAAGCGCCGTGGCGAGAGCTTCTTGTTCATTTAGATCCAAAACTTCGGCGCCCCGAATTTGCTTTTGGCGCCATGACATTCCTACTTTGCCAGTTTCTATTGTTAAAAGTTCATTCGCTCTAGAACAATGTTTGAATGAACAATAAAAGAGCAACCGAAGGCAAATTCACCTGCGTAGAACATTTTGTCGCGTTGGAAAAGGAATGCCCCCCGACGGCCCGTCGGTGCCCGCCAAATAATTCCTCGCGCTACAGGCGGTCGCGGCGCACAACATGGCCTTGCTCATGTGGTTTCACCTCGTCGCGCACAGGAATAGCCACTGGCATAGCCAGCCCCTGAAAAACCTGACGCGCCTTGCCGCCAGCCGAAGGGCTCTTCGGATCAGCCATCAGCATGATCGCCACGGCAAATTGCACCCCGGCAAAAACAATACCGTTAAACAGCCAGAGCAAGAACCCGGCCAATATCCCGTCAGACGAATGCATGACCAAATTGCCAAGCCCGGCGACATTGAACCACAACAAGCAGCCGACAAAACCCGCCGATATGGCAAAGCCAATGGCTACATTTCGGATATAGAATCGGATGAGTTCTGGCACGGCGTCACCTCAAATATACGTGGATTACACCAGTATAATAATGCTTTGGTAGTGCCAAAACAATGAGCCGTGTTGACGCGGCCTAAAACGCCTCTGGCTGGGCCTCGCGCGCCATATGGTCAAGCACAGCATTGACGAATTTGGGCTCTTTGCCATTGGGGAAGAACGCCGCCGAAACTTCAACAAACTCAGAAATCACCACCTTTGGCGGGGTTTTCTTCATCACCAGCTCGGCGCCAGCGGCCCGAAACAGCGCCCGCAAAGTTGGGTCAATTCGGGCAATTGGCCATTTGGCCACCAAGGCGCGGTCGGTCATCTGGTCAAGCAGCGCCTGCTGGTCCACGGCTGCATCTATCAACCCGCGAAACGTTTTAACGTCGCCCTCTTCCATTTCGATATCGCCGTCAAAAATCTCACCAAACCGGTGGGTTTCAAACTCGCCGATCACCGATTCGACAACTTGGCCAGAGCTTTCCATTTGAAACAACGCCTGCACCGCAAAATAGCGGGCAGCGCTGCGCTGACGGCGGCGTTGGTTATTTGATATCGTCATATAGTCTCGCCACCTTTGGCCAATAGATATTCACCGGTAAAGCCCATAGGCTTCTCAGCCCGGCCCCAGCGGCGCGACAGCGCCACAAGATGCATCGCCGCAACGGCAGCGCCGCCGCCCTTGTTCTGGCCCGCAGTATCCGCCCGGACTTGCGCCTGCGCTACAGTCTCAACGGTTAAGATCCCATTGCCAATGCAGTAGCCCTGTAGCCCAAGCATCGTAAGTGCGCGGCTGCTATCGTTGCACACGGTCTCATAATGCGTTGTTTCGCCACGGATTACACAGCCCAGCGCCACATAGCCATCGAAGTTAGCCATGCGCCCGGCAATGCCAATGGCCGTGGGGATCTCAAGCGCACCCGGCACAGCGACCACTTCATATGTGGCCCCTGCCTGCTCTAGCGCGGCCTTGGCCCCGGCCAGCTGCTCGGCAGCGATCTCGTTGTAATACGGCGACTGCACGATCAGAAATTTTGCGGGCTTGTCAAATGTGGGCAGCTCTAGCCCGGTTTGTGCGGCCCCAGCCATTATGCCTCTCCCGTGATCTTGCGCGTGCCAACGATCTCAAGCCCATAAGCTTCGAGCCCGACCATGCGCGGGATCGGCGAATTGGTCAGCAATTCGATTTTGTTGAGGCCCAACGACGACAAGATTTGCGCGCCAACACCGTATTGGCGCAGGGTCTGGGGCGATACTTCGGCGGTGCCGGTGATCTTCATGTTTACATCGCGCAGCAGCACCAGCGCGCCGCGCCCTTCGGCTGCGATTTGGGTCATTGAATTTCCAAAAGCATGGGTGCGGCTGGCGCGGCCCATGCCCGCGACATCAAGTAACGGGTCGAGCGTATGCATACGCACAAGCACCGGGTCGTCGCCGCTCACATCGCCTTTGATAAAAGCAATATGCTCAGCGCCGTGGATCTGGTCGGTATAGATCCGCATGGTCCAGTCGCCGCCATATTCAGACGTAATCTGGGTCTCAGTGCGGACTTTGACCAAGTTATCATGCCGACGGCGATACGCGATCAGATCGCTGATTGTGCCAATTTTGAGGTTATGCAGCTGGGCAAAGGCCACCAAGTCGGGCAGCCGCGCCATAGTGCCGTCATCATTCATGATCTCGCAGATCACGCCCGATGGATTCAGCCCGGCCAGCCGAGAAATATCGACCGCCGCCTCGGTATGGCCAGCCCGAACCAGCACGCCGCCGTCACGCGCGCGCAACGGGAACACATGGCCCGGCGTGGCAATGTCAGCCGCGCCCTTGGTGGCGTCTATCGCCACAGCCACGGTCAGGGCCCGGTCAGCGGCGGATATCCCGGTCGAGACCCCTTCGCGGGCCTCAATAGAGGTGGTGAAAGCAGTCTCATGACGCGACGAATTCTTTGTCGACATCAGCGGCAGGCCCAGCCCGTCAATCCGCTCGCTGGTCAGCGTCAGGCAGATCAGCCCGCGGCCATAGGTGGCCATGAAGTTTATCGCATCAGGCGTGGCCATTTGCGCCGGGATCACCAGATCACCTTCATTCTCGCGGTCTTCATGATCAACCAAGATGAACATGCGGCCATTGCGGGCGTCATCAATGATCTCTTCGATCGAAGAGACAGCGTCGGACCAGTCATGCTCAACCGGGCCGGGTTCCTCAAATGGCAGACTCATAGCGATCCCTCAGGGTTTAGGCAGCTGCAACATCAGCGCCCGTAAGGCCAGATAGACCCTCGCGCGACAAAGGAAAAGGGGCGGCAAGCTGCGAGGTGGCCAATTTGGCTACATTAATAGCCATATGGGCGTAGGGTCATGCAGGCGGTTGGGCAAAAAACTGATCGGCGCTCAAAAAGCCCGCCATCCGCCCGGCCTCGCTCCACAGCCGTTCTTCAGTGGTCTCGCCGATAATTATACAGCCGTCAGCAGGCAGACCGCGATCAGCCATAACCGCGCGCAGCTGGGCCTGCATCTGCGGCCAGTTGGCCAGCGGGATTGGCCCGTCATAGGCCGCGTCTACTTCGCCAAGCTCGGCCACCAGCGCAGGCAGCAATGGCGGCCGGGTCAGCGCCACGCGGTCGGCTTCAGCAATGGCCGCCAAGCGCGCCGCCCGATCAGCCGGTAGCAGCATCGCCTTATGAACCCGCAGCGCATTGGTTGAGAACAAAAAGCCCACCAGATCGCGGCCAGTGCTGGCGCGAATACCGGCATAGGTTTTATAGGGCAGCCCCAGCTGCTTGGCCCGCGCAACCCGGCGGCGCACGACCTCTAGCGGCAGGGTTGGCAACAGCTCAGCCCGCGCCTTGCGCCAGGCAAAGCGCCGCCAGCTCTGCCCCGGCTCCATCGATGGGCCAAAGTTGTGGCCGATCCCGGCCCGCGCATTAATGTCGATAACGGTCTGTGCATTTGCATCTGGCATCTCAGTCAAACTCCCGCAGCCGCGCCACATAGCGCGCCATCGTATCAATCTCGCAATTCACCAGATCACCCACCTTAGCAGCGCCCCAGCTGGTCACGGTTTTGGTATGTGGGATCAGGTTTATACCAAACCGACAGCCCTCAACCTCATTGACTGTCAGCGATGCGCCGTTAAGCGCCACCGAGCCTTTGGGGGCAATGAACTTGGCCAATGCTTCTGGCACTTCAAGCACAATCCGGGTTGAGCCACCCTCATCGCGGATCTCGATAATCTGGGCTGTACCATCAACATGACCCGACACAATATGCCCGCCCAGCTCGTCGCCCACCTTAAGCGCCCGCTCAAGGTTTACCCGGTGGCCAATAGGCCAGCCGTTTTCGCCAATATTGGTCATGGCCACAGTTTCGGCCGAGATATCAACGTCAAACCACGGCGCGGGCGCAGCCCCCTTGGCCACCACAGTCAGGCAGACCCCGTCACACATGATAGAGGCGCCAATCGCGATCCCATCAGGATCATAACTGCACTCAATCCGCGCGCGGTAATCCGCTTCGCGGCTCACTTGTGTGACCCGCCCAATATCTGTGATTATTCCGGTAAACATTGCCGTCCCCTGCTTTGGTAACGTAGGTCTAGCGACCGGGGCAAAGCGGGGCAAGCCGCCCCGCTGAGCGCAGAGCTATTTTGCCCGTTTTGCCAGCCAGAGTGAGCCGAACCCAGACAGAATGATAACGCTTATGCCGCATAGTGTCTGCAAATCTGGCCGGTCACCAAAGAACACATAGCCCGCGATCGTCGCTGCGATCAGCTGGCTATACATCAGCGGCGCGACAAGACTGCCCGGCAGGGTCCGATTAACCGTCACAATCAGGTAATTGCCCGCCGCCGAGCCTGCCGCACTGGCGATGACCAGAAAGGCAAGCCATGGCACATTTCCCGCCTGCGCGGCCAATGTTGCGATCTGGCCAAGACTGCCAATAGCAAAAGGCGCCAGCAGAACCACACCGACAAGCAGCTGAGATATAAGTAAAAAACCGGGCCGGTAATGTGGCGCAAGCCAGCGCGTGGCAGTCAGATAGCAGCCATGCAAACAGCCCGCCAAGACCGCAAACACCATGCCAGAACCCATGTCTAACCCTGGGCCCGCACCGGCACCAAAACCCGGGCGCACCACCAGTAGCACCCCGCCAAAACCCAATAAAAGTAACATTATGCGCGGCAAGGTCACCTTTTCATTGAGCAAAAGCGCCGATAGGGTGAAGGCAATAATCGGCCCGACAAAGAAGCCGCCAAAGACATTGGCCATAGCTTCGGTTTTGAGCGCCGTCAAAACCGAGCATATAGCGCCGGTGATCAACACCGCGCGCAACAACACCCGCCAGTTCAGCAGCATCGGTAGCTCGGCCAACCGCAGACGGCTCACCGGCAAGAGCAGCAAAGCCCCCAGCGCAAAACGCGTCCAGGCGATGAAGAACGGGCTAAAGCCGCGCGCCGTCAGCACCTTGGCCGCTGCGTCGCCCAATATGATAAAGCTCACCGCCGCAAAAACCACCAAGGCTGCGCGAAATAAAGAATGTTGGGACAATTATTTGACTCTGATATTCGTGATAAGATGCGCAGATTAGGCGCTTTGCCTGCGAGCGCAAGTGGCGTTAGCCGCACATATCACGGCCTAAATACTTTAGGTGACTTGCCACAATGCGGTGCGCCCCGGCATCCTATGCCTTTATTCTCGCCCAATTATTGCCGTAACAAGCTATTAACTTCAGAGCTATACTTCTTTGTGATGAGTGGAACCGTGCCGCATACGAGCCTCAATTCAGCCGATCAACAGTTCCTGTTCCTTCAGGGGCCGCATGGGCCGTTCTTTCACCAGCTTGCTAAAATGCTGCGCAAAGCCGGGGCGCAGGTCTGGCGCGTTGGCTTTAATGCCGGCGACAGAGCGTTCTGGTTTGGCGCCGAAGGCTACCTGCCCTATCAGGGCACACCAGAAGACTGGCCCGCCACTTTTGCCCAGCTCATCACCGACCATAAGATCACAGACATCGTGCTTTATGGCGATACAAGACCAATTCATGCCTCAGCGATTGAGGCCGCGCGCGCCGCCGGTCTGCGCATACATGTCTTTGAAGAAGGCTATATGCGCCCGTGGTGGGTGACCTATGAGCGCGGCGGGGCCAACGGCCATTCGCGGCTGATGGATATGAGTGTCGATCAGATGTCCAAAGCGCTCGAAAATTCTGACCTCGACATTCAAGAACCGCCCTCACATTGGGGCGATATGCGCCACCATGTGCTATATGGCGCGCTCTACCATTGGTTCGTGTTGTTTCGTAACGGCGCCTATAAAAACTTTAAGCCGCACCGCACGCTGCCGCTTTGGGCTGAGACTACACTCTATACCAAACGGCTGTTGCTCATGCCGCTGCTGGCGCTTGACCGTATGGCCGCCACCGCGCGGATCAAATATGGCGGTTTCCCATATCACCTCGTGCTGATGCAGCTCGAACATGATTCCAGCTTTCAAGTGCATTCGCCTTTCGAGACTATGGCCGACTTCATGGCCGAAGTAGTTGAAGGCTTTGCCAAAGGGGCTGCGCGCCACCACCACCTCGTCTTCAAAGCCCATCCGCTAGAGAATGGCCGCGCGCCCTATCGCCGCTTGCTTGATGAGCTGGCCACTAAGCATGATCTTGTCGGCCGCATCCACTACGTGCGCGGCGGTAAACTGGCCCGGCTGTTGGACCATGCCCGCACCGCCGTGACCGTCAATTCCACAGCCGGGCAACAGGTGCTCTGGCGCGGCATTCCGCTCAAAGTGTTCGGCGATGCTGTCTATGCCAAGCCCGAATTTGCCTCGCAGCAAGCGCTGCCAAATTTCTTTGCCCAGCCCGGCCGCCCCGATGGCCGCGCCTATAAAGATTATCGCCGCTATTTGCTGGAAACCAGCCAGATACCGGGCGGGTTTTATTCGGCCGGCGGCCGCAGACAACTGATGCGCCAAGTCGCCGATATGATGCTCTCAGACGAAGATCCCTATGATGCGCTCAGTAAAGGCCACATAGCACCGCGCCAGCCCTTGCGGATTGTCTCCTAAACACCACAACACCTAGCGCTCAGCCCCGCAAAAGCGGCAGCGGGGCAACACAAATGCCCCGCTTCGCCCTGACGAGCCCCTGCCCGGCTAGTCATTCCCTCGAGATTCCGATACGTTACAAAAAAAATTGAGGCTAACAATAACAGGTCGAGGAGACCGGGCAGTGACCATGAAACACTCGCGTTTTGCGCGGGCGATAGCCGCACTTGCGGCTCTCACCCTGCTGGCTACTTGCGGTTTGCCCCGCTCGGGGCCCAATAGAGACGAAATTTTCGCAGGCTCCGTTCTGCGTGAAGGCGACGCTTTTATTCTAACCGTTGATGACAGGGTAAACCTGATCGCTGGTGTGACACCGGCGCTGGGCTTCTCGTCTGGCTTTACTCAAGCCGGGCTTGTCGGCTCTGACACGATCCAACCGGGCGATGTGCTTGGCCTGACAATCTGGGAGAACGTCGTTGACGGGCTCTTGGTCCCATCAGGGCAAAACGCCACCGTGCTTGAAGAAGTACAGGTTGACGGGTCGGGCTTTATCTTTGTGCCCTATGCTGGGCGCATTCGGGCCGCGGGCAACACACCAGAGGCTATTCGCCGGGTGATTGTGTCTAAGCTTGAAGAGCAGACCCCTGACCCGCAGGTGCAAGTCCGCCGTTTGGCAGGCGATGGCTCGACGATCTCGATCGTTGGGGCGATCACCAATCAAGGTGTCTACCCGATTGAACGCTCATCGCGGACGCTGGCCTCAATGCTGGCCCGCGCTGGCGGTGTCAACATCCGCCCCGGAATCGCGCAAGTCACCGTTGTACGTGGCAGCCATAGCGGCACAATTTGGTTCGAAGACCTCTATGATCATCCCGGCCACGACATCGCCCTGCGCGCTGGCGACCGGATCTTTGTCGAGGCCGATGAGCGCAGCTTTACTGCCCTAGGTGCCACAGGCAGCCAAGCGCTGGTACGCTTTGACAGCCAAGCCATTTCAGCCATTGAAGCTTTGGCCCAAGTTGGCGGGCTTTCAACCGTGGCCGCCGACCCAACAGGCGTGTTTATCTTCCGCAATGAGCCGGCCGAGATTGCCCGCCAATTGGTCGGCCTACCGGACTTGGTCGGCACACAGCGTGTGGTCTATGTGCTCGATCTGACCCGCCCCAACGGCATGTTCTTTGCCCGTGACTTCGCCATCCGCGACGGTGACACGGTCTATGTAACAGAAGCGCCATTCGTGCAGTTCAACAAGGTTATTGCCTCTGTCACCGGCACGCTCGGCGCGCTTGATACGGTTAGCACAGCGGCAGGCATTGGCGGTTAACCTCTTGCCACAACACAACAATAAAGACGCCGACGAGCCCAGCTCGCGGCGTCTTTTCGTTTATAACGGTGGTTTTTTGACCCAGACCCGGCTGCGCCGTATCCTCGCACTTTCGGGCTGGGATGTGCGCTTGGGCACGCCCGGCCCCGGTGATTGGGTTGGCCAATGGGGCCAAAGCCCAACCAGCCCGCGCGCCCAAGCCGTGGCCGAATGGGCCGACGCGCCCGTGCTCACCGTCGAAGAC
>JAESRD010000300.1 GCA_016764835.1 Paracoccaceae bacterium
GGCGACGCCGCATGAACCCCGATATTGTCGGATTTGCCGAGGGCGAGGCCGGGCTAAACTGGCCCGCCATGGCCAATGCCCTCGCCGCGGGCCACAAACTGCCCCGCGCCGAAATCCGCGATACGTTGATCCGTCGGGGCGATGACACGCTGCTCAACCGCTCCGCCTGGATCGACGGGCTTGGCATGGCCGTAAAGGTCGCCACGATATTTCCCGGCAATACTGCGCGCGGCATGCCCAGCGTCGGTGGCGCGGTCAGCTTGTTTAATGACCGAGATGGCAGCCTTGACGCCATGATCGACTTTCATCTTGTCACCAAATGGAAAACCGCCGCCGACAGCCTGCTTGCCGCCATGCGCTTGGCCCGGCCAGATAGCCGCACCATTTTGATCGTCGGCGCAGGCACTGTCGCCGCCACATTGGTTGCCGCCTATAGCTCAGTGTTCAAAGACGCGCGGTTTCTGGTCTGGAACCGCACAGCTAAGGGTGCTGCCCGCCTTGCCGCCCAACATGCCAACATCACAGTCGCCGCCGACCTCGCAGCTGCCGTGGCCCAAGCCGATATTATCACCTGTGCCACAATGGCCACTTCGCCGGTGCTGCGCGGTACATGGCTGCGCCCCGGCCAACATATTGACCTGATCGGCGCTTACCGCCCCGACATGCGCGAGGCCGATGATACCGCCCTGCAACGCGCCCGGATATTCGTCGATAGCCGCGAAACCGTGCTTGAGCATATTGGCGAGCTGCGCGATCCTTTGCGCAGCGGTGCAATCACCGCCGGTGATATTATTGCCGATTACTACCAGCCCGAGCTGTTTACCCGCCAAAACGACAGCGAAATAACTCTATTTAAGAATGGCGGCGGCGCACATTTAGACCTAATGACTGCTCGATATATCTTAGACATCTGGAGGCAAAGACAGTGATTTGGATCCCACCACTTCTTATTTTGCTTGGGTTTTTTCTGGCTTTGCCATGGCTGGCAGAGGGCCGCCGCCCCTTGCCAGACCTAAAACGCGCCCCCGGCAAAATCGCCCAACTGCCCGGCGGTGACACGCATTACCGCTGGTACGGCCCGGTGCGCGGCCCGGTAATTGTCGCGGTGCACGGGCTGTCCACGCCCTCGCCGGTCTGGGATGGTATCACCGATGGGCTGACCCAGCTTGGCTACCGGGTTCTGGTCTATGATCTTTATGGGCGCGGGTTCTCGGCGCCCTTTGCCACTGGTGGCCCGTTTGCCGCCGCCAAACAAGACAGCGCGCATTTTCTAAGCCAGTTAGAAGAGCTGATCGCTGATCAAGGTCTTGATGATGGCATTACCATTTTGGGCTTTTCCATGGGCGGCGCGATCGCCACCGCCTTGGCCGCTGCAAGGCCAGAGCTGGTTGATCAGGTAATTCTGATAGCGCCCTGCGGCATGGCGCAGCTCGATGAGACAGCCGCCCAGCGCTTTGCCCGCAAGGTCCCGTTTCTGGGCGATTGGCTGCATCTGGCAATGGAGCCGCTTAAAATCACCACCGCCCAGCGCAGGACACAGCTAAGCGGCCCGCCCGGTTTTGCCGAAGGCCAGCGCATTGCCCAAAAACAACGTGGGTACTTTCCCGCGCTGCTGGCCAGCCGTCGCGGTATTATCCAAGAATTAATGGAGCAAGAGCACCGTCAAATCAGCAAAACCGGCCAAGAGCTGGCCGCCGTTTGGGCTGCCGATGATGCGGTTGTGCCGGTCAGCGGCCTTGGCCAACTGTCACAATGGAACCGGGCCGCACGCCAAGAAATGGTCGAAGGCGCAGGCCATCACCTGCTCATCACCCACCCGGCGCAAACGCTTGAAGCACTGCACCGGGCGCTGCGGATTGACGAGGCCTGACCGCGAAAACCGGGCGCTGCAACCCGGCATTGCCAGCTTTGCAAGGCTGGCCCCATTGCCTTTTGCGCCAGAAAATGCGTTAGAGTTGAGAACGCCAACACGCATGATGCGCAAAGATACGAGGCTGAGATGGGCGAAACATCTGCCAAAATGGAATGTGGCGACTGCCCAATCAGACATCGTGCTGTTTGTGCAAGATGCGACGCTGACGAGCTAAAGCTGCTTGAAGACATGAAATATTACCGCACCTATGAGGCCGGGCAACCGATCGCATGGGCAGGGGATGAGATGAGCTTTGTCGGCTCCGTGGTGCGCGGCACCGCTGCCATTAGCCAAACGCTGGAAGACGGCCGCACCCAAATGGTCGGCCTGCTTTTGCCATCAGACTTTCTGGGCCGCCCCGGCCGCCCAACTTCGCCGTTTGATATTCGTGCGGTTGATGAAGTCATGCTGTGCTGCTTTCGTCGCCGCCCGTTTGAACAGATGTTGGCCGCAACCCCCCATGTGGTCGGCCGCCTGCTGGATATGACGCTCGACGAGTTGGACGCTGCCCGCGAATGGATGTTGATCCTTGGCCGCAAAACCGCCCGCGAAAAGATAGCCAGTCTGCTGAGCATTTTGGCCCGGCGCGAATCGTCGATTGATATGGTGCATCTGACCGGACCTGTGCGCATAAAGCTGCCGCTGACCCGCGAGGCGATGGCCGACTATCTCGGGCTAACGTTGGAGACAGTCAGCCGCCAGATATCGGCGCTGAAACGCGACAAAATCATAATATTGGCCGACCGGCGGGTGATAGTAGTGCCCGATATTGAAAAGCTGGTGGCCCAGTCAGGTGGCGACCAGCCAAGCAGCATCGGCTATTAGACGCGCTCAATTTAGCGCATCATTCACCAGCAAGCCGCGTCAACGCGCCATAAATACCGGGATTTCAGCCGATTCGAGCATTTCGCGGGTCACGCCGCCAAGCAGCGCCTCGCGAATACGCGAATGGCCGTAAGCGCCCATGATGACCGCATCTGTTCCACGGTCGCGGGCAAACCGGATCAGCACATCGGAGATGCGCGGCATTGTCCGGGCCAAGATTGAAACCTCACAGCTGACACCTTGCCGCGACAGCATCATGCACAACCCACCGCCCGGATCAGACCGTTCCGGCGAATGGCTCGGCGGATCGACCATGACGATATCAACGTGACCGGCGGTTTTAAGCAGCGGCAATGCCCGGCGCACGGCGGCCAGCGCCTCATCGCTTTCGTTCCACGCGATCATAACCCGCGAAGAATCCGGGGCATTGTCGGCAATCGGCTCTGGTCCGGGCAAAATAAGCACCGGAATACCGGCACCAAACAGCTCAGCCTCAACCACATCAACCGCCAATGAATTGCCGCCATCGCCGTAAGGGCGCATGGCCACGGCCATCTCGCCGTAACGCCCGCGCCGGGCGACAGCATTCTCTAGCCCCTGCTGTGGTGCCACAACCGGCAGCACGGCAACCCGCGGATCATCATTTGATAAAAGTTCTTCGACCTTTTCAGTCAGGGCCTGCGCCCGGCTTTGCGCCTCTGAACTGGCACGTTGCAACAGCACCGCCCCGGTTCCAGCTGCCATAACATCATAATGGGCGGGTTCTATCCCCAAGCAATAGATGTCCAAATGCGCCGACTGCTTGCGTGCCAGCGCCAACGCGCTCTGAATTGCCCCAGCATCGCCGTCCAAATCTGTGGCAAAAACCACAAAACTCTTAAACGCCATGCAAATCGCCTCCTGCCTGGGATGCTGCGACGAGGTGGCGCAGCCAACTTTCAACCTTTTAGCAGCGTAATAGGCAGTAAGGTTTGACTTGGATCAAAGCAGTGGTTTTAAACAATTGCGAAACCAAAGATGGTAAAAGACCACCGACGCCCTGCATGCCAAGAATGGCAGCGGGGTATTGGCTATTAGAGGGAAAGGGTTCTGATGTTGGACTGGGTCAAAATCGTGGTATTGGGGTTAATAACCCTCTTCGCCGCGATCGCTGCAAACTGGGCAAGAGATATTGCCTATCAAGTTCACGCCTTAATCATCATGGCCGTCGCTGGTGGGATGTTTGTCTGGACAGTCCGCCGGACTGACGAGCCGCGGGTGCCGAATGAAGACGAGTATTTCGACGGTGTTATCCGCGCCGGTGTGATCGCCACAACATTTTGGGGGCTGACCGGCTTTTTAGTCGGTACCTTTATCGCCTTCCAGCTGGCCTTTCCTGAGCTGAACTTCGAGTTCCTCAATGGCTACGGTAACTTCGGCCGCCTGCGGCCGCTGCACACCTCAGCCGTTATCTTCGCTTTTTGCGGCAACGCGCTGATCGCCACATCCTTCTACGTTGTGCAACGCACCTGTGCGGCTCGGCTTTGGGGCGGCAACCTCGCTTGGTTCGTCTTCTGGGGTTACCAGCTGTTTATCGTACTGGCCGCAACCGGCTATCTGATGGGCGCCACACAGTCCAAAGAATATGCAGAGCCAGAATGGTATGTCGACATTTGGCTGACCATCGTTTGGGTCGCCTA
>JAESRD010000301.1 GCA_016764835.1 Paracoccaceae bacterium
CACACCCGCCGCATCGCAGATCTGCATCAGCCGGTCCATGTCGCAGATATGGCCGCGCATATGGCTGAGCAACAGCACCTTGGCCGCGCCGAGCTTGCCTGCCAAATCGCCAAGATCAATGACCAAACCGTCTGTGACCTCAACAAAAACAGGCACGGCCCCCACCGCCGCAATCGCGCCCGGCACCGGTGCCAGCGTAAACGCATTGGTCAGCACATTATCGCCCGTGCTGACACCGAGCGCACGCAATGCAGTCGTGATCGCCACGCCGCCAGAAGCCAGCGCCAGACAATATTTCGCCCCGGTAAAGGCGGCGAATTCCTGCTCCAACAACGCAACTTCGCTCTGCTCGCCCTCTTCAGTATTATACCGGTGCAGCCGCCCGTGGCGCATAACGGCCGTCGCTGCCGCAATAGCCTCTTCGCTTAGCGGTTCTTGCTGGGTGAAACTGCCGGTAAAGTGCTCAATCATTGGTGTTAAAGCCCCAAACCCGTGACGACATCGGGCAATTGGTCAAAATGGTCAAGCAAAGCCTCGGGGGCCAGCGCCGCCATTTCGCCACCCGCCGGGCCGAATGTGACCAGCACCGACGGCACTTTGGCAGCCTTTGCCGTATTGCGATCTGTATCGGTGTCGCCGATCAGACACATGCGCGCCGGGTTGCCACCAGCCCTGCGCGCGGCCTCTATCAGCGGTGCCGGGTCCGGCTTTCTGACAGGCAAAGTGTCAGACCCAACCAGCGAGGCGAAAGCGCCACGAATGCCAAGGCTTTGCAGCAGCTTCTCGGCCAAAGCCTCGGGCTTATTGGTACAAATGCCAACGCTGTAGCCATCGGCTTTGAGCTGTTCCACAGCCGCCATCGCACCCGGATAGAGATAGGTATGGATGTCTATTGCGCGGTCATAATAGCCAATCAGCGGCAAGAATTGCGCCTCTATCGCGGCCTCATGCTCAGCCTCTGTCATGCCCTCAAGCCGAGAGAAGCCCAGCCGCAGCATGGCCCGCGCCCCGCGCATAGCTGTTTTGCTGTCTCGCTTAGGGTCAAGCAAATCGCCCGCCCCAAATGCGCGAAAACAGCTATTGGCCGCCGCGATCAGGTCGCCGCTTGTATCTGCCAAAGTTCCGTCAAGATCAAAGATTACACAGCGCATGGGCTAAGTTGTAACGATTGGTAAAGGGAAGTGAAGAGCTGGCCCCTTGCAGCGGCCCATAAGCCGGGTAAAACCCTAACAAAATACTATATGAAATTACCATGCGATGGACATCATGACCACAACAGCAATTATCCTCGCCGCGGGCCAAGGCACGCGGATGAATTCTGATCTTCCTAAGGTACTGCATGAGATCGGCGCCGCCCCTCTGCTGGCCCATGTCTTGCAGGCCGCCGCCGCAGTTGAGCCCGCCCGGATGATCGTGGTCACCGGTCACGGTGCGGCAGCGGTTGAGGCCGCCGTGGCCAAGTTTGCGCCGATGGCCGAATGCGTGTTGCAAGAAGAGCAGCGCGGCACCGGCCATGCGGTATTGGCCGCCAAACCAATGCTGGGTGGCAAAACCGGCGACGCGATCGTGCTGTTTGGCGATACACCGTTTATTCGGCCCGAGACATTGGCCAAAATGGTCGAGGCCCGCGCGGCGCATGACATTGTTGTGCTCGGGTTTGAGCCCGCCGATCCGGGCCGTTATGGCCGGTTGGTGACCAAGGGCGAAAGCCTTGAGGCTATTGTTGAGTGGAAGGACGCCGACGAAGCGACCCGCGCCATTAAGCTCTGCAATTCCGGGGTCATCGCCGCCGATCTCAATGTTATGTTAGACCTTCTGAGCGCCGCGGATAATAACAATGCCGCCGGTGAAATCTACCTGACCGATATTGTCAGCCTCGCGCGCAAGCGTGGGCTGAGTGCGACCACTGTTTTATGCGACGCCACTGAGACGCTGGGCATTAACACCCGCGCTGAACTGGCCAAGGCTGAGGCGATATCTCAGGCCAATGCACGGGCTGAGGCGCTGGAAAACGGCGTCGGGCTGGTCGCACCAGACACTGTTCACTTCGCCTTCGACACCTATATCAGCCGCGACGCTATTGTTGAGCAGCAGGTTATCTTTGGCCTCGGGGTTACGGTTGAAAACGGCGCCCGTATTCGCGCATTCTCGCATCTTGAGGGCGCGCAAGTCTCTATGGGCGCGGTGGTTGGCCCCTATGCGCGGCTACGCCCCGGCACCGAGCTGGCCGAGTTTGTCAAAGTCGGCAATTTTGTTGAGATCAAAAACGCGATTATTGCCGATGGGGCCAAGGTCAGCCACCTGTCCTATATTGGCGATGCGGAGATAGGCCGCAGCACCAATGTCGGCGCAGGCACGGTGACCTGCAACTACGACGGCGTGTTCAAACACCGCACGGTGATCGGCGAGAATTGTTTCATTGGCTCTAACACAATGCTGATCGCCCCGGTCACGCTGGGCGATGAGAGCATGACCGCCAGCGGCTCGGTTATTACCCGCGACGTGCCTGAAGCAGCACTTGCAATCGGCCGCGCCCGGCAAGACAATAAGCTAGGCCTCGCCCGGCGCATGTTCGAAAAGTTAAAGAATGCTAAAGAAAAACTAGGTAAAGGGTCTTAAAATGTGTGGAATTGTTGGGGTCCTTGGCGATCATGAAGCTGCGCCCATTCTGGTAGAAGCGCTCAAGCGACTTGAATATCGCGGTTACGATAGCGCTGGCATTGCCACCACTAATGCGGGCGTACTCGACCGGCGCCGCGCAGTTGGCAAGTTGGTTAACCTGTCTGATCTGCTGGTGCATGAGCCGCTGGCTGGCAAGTCTGGCATCGGCCATACCCGCTGGGCCAGCCACGGTGTGCCATCTATCGCCAACGCCCACCCGCATGCCACAGCCCGCGTCGCCGTTGTGCATAACGGCATCATCGAGAACTTTCGTGAGCTGCGCGCCGAGCTGGCAAGCGCTGGCATAAAGCACCAAACCGAGACCGATACGGAGACTGTCGCCCTCTTGGCCCAGCACCTGCTTGACCAAGGCAACACCCCGGTTGAGGCCGCCCAAAAGACCATCGCCCGGCTCACCGGCGCCTATGCTTTGGTGTTCTTGTTCGAGGGCGAAGATGATCTGCTGATCGCCGCGCGCAAAGGCAGCCCGCTGGCCATTGGCCACGGCGACGGCGAGATGTTCGTCGGCTCTGATGCAATTGCGCTGGCACCGATGACCGACCGCGTGACCTATCTCGAAGAGGGCGATTGCGCGGTACTGACCCGCACCTCGCTAGAGATACGCGACGCGCAGGGCAAGCTGGCCAACCGCGCCATGCGGACCATTCAGACCGACGCCACCCATATTGATAAAGCCGGTCATAAACACTTTATGGCCAAGGAGATAGCCGAACAGCCCAGCGTTTTGGCCGATGCTTTGGCACATTATATCTCGGCTGATGGCGAGATTATGCTGCCCGAAGGCGCGCCTGATTTCAGCAAAATCGAACGGCTGACTATGGTTGCCTGCGGCACAGCGTCTTACGCTTGCCTGACGGCCAAATATTGGTTCGAGCAACTGGCGGGCATCCCTGTTGAGGTCGATGTCGCCTCAGAGTTTCGCTACCGCGAGCCACCGATCACGGCTGGCACCGCTGCGATTTTTGTCAGCCAGTCAGGCGAAACCGCCGACACTTTGGCCGCCTTGCGCTATTGCAAAGACCGGGCCGACACCATCCTGTCGCTGGTCAATGTCGCCGAAAGCTCAATCGCCCGCGAAAGCGATTTGGCCCTGCCAATTCTGGCTGGGGTTGAGATTGGCGTCGCCTCGACCAAGGCCTTCACCTGTCAACTGACAGTGCTGGTGATTTTAGCAATTAAGGCCGCCCGTCAACGCGGCCGGATAAACGCTGCCCAGCAGGCCGAGCTGATCGCCAACCTGCGCGCGCTACCTGGCCTGATCAACCACGCGCTGGCCACATCAGACGAGACCGCCCGCATTGCGCGCCTGTTGGCCGAGGCCCGCGACATCTTGTTCTTGGGCCGGGGTCGCATGTTCCCGCTCGCCCTTGAGGGCGCATTAAAGCTCAAAGAGATCAGCTATATACATGCCGAAGCATATGCCTCTGGTGAGCTGAAACATGGCCCCATCGCGCTGGTC
>JAESRD010000302.1 GCA_016764835.1 Paracoccaceae bacterium
CGGCAACACCCATGTCAAACACCCCGATAAGCACGTAGTTGAAGCCGATATTGGCAACCGAAACCAGCAGGCTCATGGCCGCCATGAACCCAACCCAGCCCTCATTGCGCAACGTGTCAGAATTGACCGCCAGCACGAACAGAATAGGCGAGAACAGAACGGTGATGCGCAGATAGGTCAGCGCCATTTTCGCCAAAGTCTCAGAGCCACCGGCGGCCAACAGCGCGGCTTGGCGACCAAAGCCAAAGTACAGCGCAATGAGCACGCAACTCACAAGCAAAGCCAGCCCGTGCGCGCCAACAAAAACCCGCCGAGCCTCGTCTATTTGGCCACCGCCAAGCAGCTGGGCCAAAATGCTCGACATGCCGCTTGAGACAAGGCTCGACAGGGCAATGATCAGCATGAAGGCAGGGAAGATAAGTGTAACGGCGGCCAGCGCTTCTGGCCCAACATAATGGCCCAAAAACAATGCGTCTGCGACAGAGAGCAGCCCGCTCATGCCCATCACGAAGATGATGGGAGCGGCGGTATTAGCATAGGTCACGCCAAGCGGCGCGGTCAAAAATGTATTGGTCGGGGGGGCAGACATGCTGCGAACTCCTCAGGCAAATCGTGCGACACAAGGATGGGCACCCGCATTACCATCCGCGCAAGAATGCGTGGAGGTGGTTCAAAGCGTTCGAATGCAAAACTTCACCAAGACAAATGTCTGCGGGTGGCGGGCGCTTGCGACCAAGCTTTCTGCTAGCCGAGAGGTTGACGCCGGTCAAGCCTGCGCTGGCCGGGGGAAAAGTTCTTCAGAATTTAGACCTGTTGGCGAATATTTTTAAGCGAGAAAATTTCCGAGACTTTTTGCCACGACCTGTTCGCGCCAGTATCTGCACGACGATAAAGATGTTGGTCGCCACGACCAAACCCATGTATTCACATCATCTACGGGCAATGCTCCGAGAGCATACGCTGCTGAACGAGGCGTTTCGCATCATATTTTTCAACCACTTACCAAAGGTATGTGGTGGCGGTGCAGGGACTTGAACCCCGGACACGCGGATTATGATTCCGCTGCTCTAACCAACTGAGCTACACCGCCGATGCGCCGTGCATTTAGGCAGTGCTGTGGCTTGCGTCAACTGGAAAATCAATGGCAAGGTCCGACGAAGCAAGTTATGACGGCTTTACGGCCTGTTTTGACACAACGGGAGTGAAAAAATGCCGATGATTTTACGAGCGCGGGCCATTGTTGGTGACGCAAACTTGCTGACGGGCCGCGATATGGCCCCGTGGCTGAGCGATTGGACCGGCAAATATTCAAGCACTCCGCTGGCCGTGGCCCGCCCGGCCAACACCGAACAGGTGTCGCACCTGCTCAAACTTGCCAATGAAACAAGCACCCCCGTGGTGCCAATGGCCGGGGCCACCGGGCTTACGGGCGGCGGTCAAGCCAGCGATGCGCTGATCATCTCGGTGGAGCGAATGAACAAAGTCCGCGAAATCCGTGCTGATGCCCGCATTGCCATTGTCGAGGCCGGGGTGATTCTGTCGCAGCTGCATGATGCCGCCGCCGATTTGGGTCTGAGCTTCCCAATGACCTTTGGCGCGCGCGGCTCGGCCCGTATTGGCGGTATTTTGGCAAATAATGCTGGCGGCTCAAATGTGCTGCGTTACGGCAACACCCGCGATCTATGTCTTGGGCTTGAGGCGGTTATGGCCGATGGCCGGGTGCTCAACCTGATGAGCGAGCTGCACAAAGATAATTCGGGGCTGTCACTGCGCAACTTGCTCATTGGCTCTGAGGGTACGCTTGGCATTATCACCGCCGCCGTGCTCAAGCTCTACCCAGCGCCCAAGACCCAAATCACAGTCACGGCGGCATTGGCCTCGCTGCCCGCGGCGCTGACAGTGCTCAACCGGCTAAAAGACGCCACAGGCGGCGCTGTGGAGGCATTTGAATACATGCCGCGCACCTTTATCGAGGGTCATTTGGCCGTGGTTGCCGGGGCCAAAGAACCCTTTGAAAATGCCCATGATGTGAACATATTGATCGAGGTTGCGAGCAGCGCCGGGCCAAAAGATGAGGCCCATCTTGGCGAAACCGTCGAGACAGTCTTGGCCAATGCCATGGAAGAAGGGCTGGTTTTGGACGCGGTATTCGCCAGCTCTGAGCGTCAGCGTAGTGAAATGTGGGCGCGGCGAGGCCGCAGCAGAGATCGCCTTTCACCGCAAAGGCAGCATTGATACCGATGTCGCTGTGCCGCTCGATTCGATTGCCGAATTTTTCGAGAACGCCGCCGCGCGCATTGCCGCAGTTGACCCCGGCGCTGACCATCTGAGCGTGGCGCATTTGGGCGACGGCAACGCCCATATCACCATCTACCCGACCAAACAGGGTGCAGCACATGCTGAAGCGCTGCGCGACGCTGTGGATGGGGCAGCAGTGGCTCTGGGCGGCAGTTTCTCGGCTGAGCACGGTATAGGCCGCTCAAAGCTGGCCGCCATGGCGCGCTACAAAGACCCGACAGCCCTAGCTGTGATGCGCTCGATCAAACAGGCGCTGGACCCGAAGGGTATTCTCAACCCCGGCAAGGTGTTTCCGCCAGAGGGCTAGTCAAAGAAGCCGGGGCCTGCCTTGGCCAGTAGCCCCAGCGCCATTGCGCGACCCAGCTCAGCCCCGTCTTCTATCGGCGCGGTCTGGTCATCGACCAGCACTCCAGAGCCGTCAGGGCGAGGATTTCGCCGCGCAGCCGCAACTGGCCACCGTTCAGCTCGGCCAGCCCGGCTATCGGCGTTTGGCACGAGCCATCAAGGGCTTCGAGGAAGGCGCGCTCTGCCGCCAGCCGCTGGCCCGTGGCGCGGTCATGCAGCGCCTCCAGCAGGGCGGCGGCATGCTGGTCTTGAGCGCGGCGCTCAATGCCGATCGCGCCCTGTGCCACCGCTGGCAGCATCACGTCAGGGGCGATGGCTGTATGCGGACAATCGGCACCTAGCCGGTTTAGCCCGGCCATTGCCAAAAACGTGGCCTCTGCCACACCGTCAGCCAGCTTGCGCAGCCGGGTCTGCACATTGCCGCGAAACTCCACCACCTGTAAGTCGGGCCGCCGCGCCAAAAGCTGCGCCTTGCGCCGCAAGCTAGACGTGCCAACCCGTGCGCCCTGTGGCAGATCACTCAGCCCAGCAGCGCCCAAAGCCACAAACGCATCGCGCACATCTTCGCGCGGCAAATACGTGTCGAGCAACAGCCCCTCGGGCTGCTCAACCGGCATGTCCTTCATCGAATGTACGGCAATGTCGATATCGCCCGCCAGCAGCGCTTCTTCAATTTCTTTGGTGAACAGCCCCTTGCCGCCAATCTCGCTTAGCGGCCGGTCTTGCACCCGGTCGCCCGTCGTTTTGATCACCACAATATTGAACGCAGCAATTGGCAGATCAAAAGCCTGCGCCAAACGGCGGGCAGTCTCGTTTGCTTGCGCCAGCGCCAGTGGCGAGCCACGGGTGCCAATTTGCAAAGGCAAGTCGGGGGTTGGGAGGTGTTTTGTCATCAAGCCGCTTTTACCCAAGGCGCGAATGGCTGACAACCTCATTGACGGCGGCCCTCCTTGACAACCAGAGCCTCACAAGGTCCAACACCCACGGAATAAAGGGACAAATATGCCAAAGAACAAGCTGATTTTGCGGGCCCTGGCGGGCGAAACCCTGCCTACACCACCGATCTGGATGATGCGCCAAGCCGGGCGTTACCTGCCCGAATATAAGGCCACCCGCGCGCAGGCCGGTGACTTTTTGTCGCTGTGCTACAACCCTGATCTGGCCGCCGAAGTCACGCTGCAACCGATCCGCCGCTTTGGCTTTGATGCGGCTATTTTGTTCGCCGATATTTTGCTTATTCCGCAAGCGCTTGGTCTTGATCTGTGGTTCGTGACCGGCGAAGGCCCGCGCCTGTCTACCGTGACCAGCGCTGCCGAGCTGGCCGCTTTGCGCCCCGTGGCCGATATTCACGACACAGTGTCGCCGGTCTACGAGACCCTGCGCCGGGTCGCCGCCGCCCTGCCCGACGAGACCACGCTTATTGGTTTTGCTGGCGCGCCATGGACCGTCGCCACCTATATGATCGCCGGACGTGGCACGCCCGATCAAGGCCCGGCCCACGGGCTGCGCACCGCAGATGAGCCGGTTTTTCGCGGGCTTCTTGAGGTGATCGAGGCGGCAACTATTGAATATCTGAGCGCCCAGATTGAGGCCGGGGCCGAGGTGGTCAAGCTGTTCGACAGCTGGGCAGGATCATTGCAAGGCACTGATTTTGAAACCTATTCTCTCAAACCTATGCAGCGGATCACCGCCGCCATAAAGGCACGCCACCCCGACACGCCTGTCATTGTCTTTCCGCGCGGCGCAGATGCGCGCTATGTCGGCGCGCATAGCGCCACCGGGGCCGCATGTATTGCAGTTGATAACGGGGTAGAGGCCGATTGGGCGGCCAAAAATGTGCAAACCGGCGGCTGTGTGCAGGGCAACCTTGCCAGCCACCATATGGTCAGCGGCGGCCAAGATTTGGTCGACGAGACCCGCGCCATTTGCAAAGCCTTTGCCAAGGGGCCGCATATCTTCAACCTTGGCCACGGCATCACACCAGATGGCAGCCCTGAAAATGTACAGCTGATGATTGATACGGTGCGCGAGGCGCCGCCTCGAGGCTAAACTCTGGCCGCAAAGCCGATAAGATTGGTTTGGTTCGCGTCATATATCCGGTTTCGCCCGGCCGATTTCGCCTCATACAAAGCCGTATCTGCGGCCTGTAGGGCAGTGTCGATATGGCCTCCATTGTCTATAGCAGCAATGCCACCACTCAGCGTGACATTGATCTTATGGCCCCGTGCCTCAGCCACATTGCTGGCGAAGGCGCTGCTAATGTCGGCGGCCAATTCATGGGCCACCACCTTATTGGCGCCTTCGAGCAATATAACGAACTCCTCGCCGCCAAAACGCGCCACAACACCGTGGCCGTCAATAACTGAGTTTAAAATTTTCCCAATAAAAACAAGTACATCATCACCGACAGCATGGCCATAAGTGTCATTTACCAGTTTAAAATGGTCAACATCCAACAGCATCACCTGCCCCGGCTGCACCATCTGTGGGACAGCACATTCAAAAAAATGCGCCCGCGAGCGCACTTTGGTCAGCGCATCATAGCTGATCCTGTAGTTCAGCTCGTCATTCAACGCCCGAATTTTACCCCGCCCGCTGCCACCAAAAAAGCCAAAGACCAGCCCCAAAAACAGCGGCATAGCCACGACCGTTTTGCGCCAAATGATCAACTGATCATAGCCGTGAAACAAGTACACAATTACAACAGTCGCCACCAAGGCGATTGCCGCAATTCTAGCCGCATATTTTAGGTTAGCCACCAAAACTTCGGTTTGTTTCATCATCCGCCGCCCCATTATTCCCAAGGGCATAGTGCAGCGCAGATGTTAACGTCTGCTTAACATTTCAATTCTGGCAGCTTGGCCTAAACCCATTTAGCCAATGGTGGTAAAGACATCAAAACCGCATTCGCATCATGCCCCGTTGCCAGCCCAAACTTGGTACCGCGATCATAAACAAGGTTATATTCGGCATAGAGCCCGCGGTGGATCAGCTGAACATCGCGCTCAGCGTCACCCCATGGCGTCGCACGCCGTTTCTCGGCCAGCGGCAAAATAGCTGGCAAAAACGCCCGGCCAATGTCTTGGATCAGCGCAAAGTCGGACCCCCAATCGCCTGTGTTATGATCATCGAGGAAGATACCGCCAACGCCACGCGCCCGGCCCCGATGCGGAATATAAAAATACTCGTCGGCCCATTTCTTCAGCCGTGGATACAGCGCCTCGTCATGCAGATCGAGAAACCGTTTTTGCGTGTCGTGAAAATGCGCGGTGTCCTCGGCATATTCAATACAGGGGTTCAGGTCAGAGCCGCCGCCAAACCACCACGCGCCCGGCGTCCAAAACATCCGTGTGTTCATATGCACCGCTGGCACATGCGGGTTTTGCATATGGGCGACAAGGCTTACACCGCTGGCCCAAAACCGAGGATCAGCCTCAATACCCGGCACACCACGATCAGCCATGGCCGCCTGCGCCGCCTTGCCCAGCGTGCCATGCACCGCCGAGACATTAACCCCGATCTTCTCAAACAACCGCCCGCCACGCATGACCGACATCAACCCGCCGCCTGCATCAGAGCCGTCACCCGCATCGCGCTTGGTCTCGCTTACCTCAAACCGCCCCGGCGCACCCGGCCCGTCTGTGCTGTCCTCGATCGCTTCAAATGCCGCGACGATCTCGTCGCGCAATGTCCGAAACCAAGCCGCTGCTTGGGTTTTTTCAGCTTCCATTGCCACGTTTGCCATGAAGAATGCCTTTGCTATTGTATAACCACGTGATTTTGCAGCTTTATAGCGGCCAAATCTATTTGCCTCTTTGCCCTAGGTCAAACCATCTGACGCGGGCCCGATTTTGGAGAAATTTTATGCGCCGTGCTCTGTTACTTTTGCCGCTTCTCGCCGCCTGCGCCACCCCGCGCGAGGCCTGTATCTCTCAGGCATCTGGTGAATTGAGTGTTATCAACAGTCTGGTCGCCGAGACCAGCGCCAATATTACCCGCGGCTACGGGCTGGTGCGCAGCCAAGAAGTCATCGTGGTTCACAGCACTTGCGAGGCGACCAATGACGAAGGTGCGACATTTAGCTATCCATGTCAGGAAACCGAAACCCGGACGAGAACGGTGCCAGTGGCCCTCGATCTCGACAATGAACGCGCCAAGCTTGCGTCGCTGCAGCAACGCCAACGCTCCTTAGAGCTGGCCACGCAATCTGCCGTGCAACAATGTATCGCCGTTCACCCGGAATAACCGTTAATGCGCGGCAACACCGGCCGGGTCGATCAGCGTCCGGCCGCCATCAACGGTAATGATTTGCCCGGTGACAAAGCCCGAAGCCTCCGAGCCAAGGTACTGAACCGCCTCAGAAACTTCTGTTGGTGCGGCAATTCGGTGCAGGGGCGTATGCTCCAAAATCTCGTTGCGCAGATCGCTATCATCCTTGAGCGCGTCTTGCAGGCTGGCGCTCATCACCGAGCCAAAGGCCACGGCATTAACCCGTATCCGGTGCGGCGCCAAAGCCACCGCCAGTGAGCGGGTCATCTGGTCAAGCGCTGCGGTCGATATCGAATAGCCCAGCAGATCAGGGTGCGCGCGGCGCGCGGCAATCGACGAGATATTGATGATCGAGCCAACCGAGCCCTCACTGTCAGCCCCTGCCTGTTTGATCATGCGTTTGGCAAAGGCCTGCGACAGGCGCAAAGCCGCCAGCAGGTTCTGCTCAAGCAGGGCTTCGACACTAACATCAAGCGGATCAAGCGGATCCGTCGGCATGATCTGACGCGCGGCATTCACAAGGATATCGACCCCGTCAAAAGCATCAATCGTCAGCGATAGCAGGTTGGCGACAGTGAGCCGTTCGCGCAAGTCACCGGCAAACATCCGCGCCGGGCCGTCTTCGCTGACCATATCCGCCAACTCATACTCAAGCGCTGCCTCATCACGGTCGGCAAAGACCACATTGGCCCCGGCTTCAATGAAATGACGGCCAATCGCCAGCCCGACCCCATGGGCCGCCCCGGTGACAACAGCCGTTTTACCGGCAATGGAAAATGACATGGTCTCTCCTGACCTTCAAAACCGCTAGCGCAAGGGCCGCGTGGCATGAAACAGTTTATAGCGGTTATCGCCGCCAAACTCTCGCACATTTCGGAAATGTTCGCCGAGCGTCGCCTCATAGGGCAGATGGCGGTTGGCCACCAACCACAGCTGGCCAGAGGCCACCATCATCTTCGCCGCCGAAGCGATAAACGCCCGACCCAAGCCGGGATCAGCCTTGCGGCCGGTGTGAAACGGCGGGTTGCAGATGATGCCCTCATAGCGCGCAGCGGGTTGAAAGCTGAGCGCATCGGCCCAGTGAAACTGCGCCCGCTCGTCGGTCACATTAGCCCGCGCACAGGCCAGCGCAATATTTTCGGCCTCGATAAGATCAATGCTTTTCACGCCAGTACGCGTCAGCGCCGCCGCGCTGAGGTAACCCCAGCCCGCACCCAGATCAGCCAGCTTACCCGGCAGCTTTTTGGGCAGAGCCTCGGCCAAAAGCACCGAGCCCGCATCGGCACCACCATCGGCAAACACGCCCGGCAAACGAACGAACCCGTCCTCGCCCGGCGCCGGCTCTGGGCTGCGCCAATCGTCAAAATCATCGCTAGAGTTCAGCCAAAACAGCCGACCATGGGCTTTTGACAGATAGGATGGTGCGCCAATCCGCTTTTTGGCCTCGCGCCAGAGCGAATCAACCCCGTCGGTCTTTTGGCCATCGACCAGCACAAAGGGGGCGATCTGCATGGCCCGCGCCACCAGCGCCCGGCCCAGGCTTTTGGAGCGCGGCAAAACCACAAGCGCCACGGCAGCTGTGGTCACGTCATCAACCGAGCCGACTTTATAGCCTGAGGCCTGCCACGCCTCATAGTCTGGCCGAAAGCCGTGCAAGATTGTCGTGCCCTCTACAGGCAGCGCGCTAAGATCATAGCCAAAGACCGGCCGCAAAACTGCGACAGGCCCTTCAGGCATGGTAAATAATTGCTGCCCAATGGCAGTGCTAAGACGAGATAATGCCATGAGAACAGCCCCTTAGGGCCTATTCCTTTTCCATTGTGCATTGCAAAGGGTGCTGTTGGCGTTGGGCAGAGTCCATCACCTGCGCCACCTTGGTTTCTGCGATTTCATATGAGAACACGCCGGCAATCGCGACGCCTTTTTTGTGCACTGTCAGCATTAGCTCAAAGGATTGTGCATGGGTCATGCTAAAGAACCGCTCCAAGACATGCACGACAAACTCCATTGGCGTGTAGTCATCATTGAGGATCAACACCTTATAAAGCGGCGGCTTTTTGGTGCGCGTACGGGTTTCAAGCTTAACGCCGTAATCGCCGTCATCCCCATCATCTTCCGCCATCATGTAAAAATCGGCCAACATATGCCATCTATCCGCTAAAACTGTTCAGGCCCGTTATATAGTCACCTACGAAATTTATTAAAGCCGCAACTTAAACAGAGGTAAATATAGCTAAATTGACGAGGCAGAATGCGGGCCAAAATGGCGGGCTTTGGCCTGTGGCTCAAACAAGGCAAACCCGCCGCAGTTTTGCCACAATCAAACATATAGCGTGCCCGCCACAACAAGGCCCTACATCTTCCTTCAAAACATCAAGATCATACCGAAACTATTTGAAGTTTTGGTATTTTCTCAAAACAATCTCCATGTTACTTTGACGGCAATAATGATGGCACTGCCACGATGTGGTGCCACGAGGCAGCAGTAAATATAAGGCAGCAATTGTGCCAAATCGTCTTAGTCAGACAGTCCGTTTAGGGCTGCTTATGGCCTTTGTCCTGTTCGCGGGCGCTTTAGCGCCGCTTACCGGCAAGGCCGCTCCTTATGCCGCCATGGTGGTAGACGCTCGCACGGGCGAAGTGTTGCACTCGCGCAACGCTGATACGCGGTTGCATCCTGCATCGCTGACCAAAATGATGACGCTCTACATTGCGTTCCAAGCGGTCCAGCGCGGCGAGATCAGCCTCGACACCGAGGTGCGGATCACCGCCGCCGCCGCCAATGAGCCGCCCTCGCGGCTTGGCCTGCGCGCCGGGCAGACCATTCGGTTGCGCTATTTGTTGCGCGCCGCTGCGGTAAAGTCAGCCAATGACGCCGCCACCGCGATCGGCATTGCCATTTCTGGCTCCGAAGAGGCCTTTGCCCGCCGGATGAACGCCACCGCCCAAGCCATGGGCATGACCAACACAACCTTCCTCAACATGAACGGCCTGACCCAGACCGGCCACATGTCGACCGCCCGCGACATGACCCTGCTCGGCCGCCATGTGATCTATGATTTTCCCCAATACTATAACCTATTTTCGCGCCGCACCGCCGATGCCGGTATCGCCACTGTGCGTCATACAAACCGTCGGTTCCTTGACGCATACCGCGGCGCTGATGGCATCAAAACCGGCTATACCGTGGCGGCGGGCTTCAACCTTGTCGCCTCGGCCGAGCGCGGCAACCAGCGCATTATTGCCACCATGTTTGGCGGCACATCGACAGCGCAGCGCAATGCCCGCGTAACCGAACTAATGGATATGGGCTTTGAACGCGCGCCGATCAACGCCACCCTGCGCCGTCCTTCGCCGCCGCCCGCCGTGACCACCGCCCCACCGGCCAATTCAAACGAGGCCCCGCGGCCTGGCGCCTCGGGCCATACGATCCGGCTTTCTGGCCTTGTCACCCATTCTTTACGCCCGCACTCACGGCCTGTGCCCGGCGCCGCCGCTCCGGTTGACCCCGATCTGATCGCCGGTGCTTTGGCGCAAGTACTGCAAGGTCTGCCCGCCAGCGCCGACGACGACGCAGCGCTAAGTGGTGCCGAGGCCGAACCAGCGCCACCGCAAGAAGTTATCATGACGGCCGAAGCGATTGCGCCCGCGCAAACGCCGCTGGCCGCGCCAGAAATCGTCACCCGTCTGTCGAGTTCTGGCGGCAGCAATTGGGGCATTAATGTTGGCCGCTACCCGTCGCGCAACGCCGCCGAGCGCGTGCTTTTGCGCGTAGCGCTTAATGAAGCCACAACACTGGACGGCGCAGAACGCCGGGTGAACCCGCGTTCAAACGGTTTTGACGCCAACTTCACCGGGCTAACCCGTGAAAGCGCCGATCTGGCCTGCCGCAGGCTGCAAGCACGCGGCACATTATGCTTTATGATCGGCTCTGATTAACGCGGGCCAAAGGCCGCTTCCATCAACTCTTTGGTGTAGGCGGCTTGCGGATTGTCGAAGACATCCGCCACGTTGCCCGCTTCAACAACATCACCGCGTTTCATCACCATCACTTTATGGCTCATCGCCCGCACGACCTTTAGGTCATGGCTGATAAACAGATAGGCCAGCCCGTATTTGACCTGCAAATCTCGAAGCAACTCAACGATCTGCACCTGAACGGTCATATCAAGCGCACATGTTGGCTCGTCCAAAACGATTAGATCGGGCCGCAGAACCAGCGCCCGGGC
>JAESRD010000303.1 GCA_016764835.1 Paracoccaceae bacterium
GAAGAAGGGCTTAAGGCGGCTCATTTGTGCATCCGAAAGCCAGAAAAGATCACTCATATCACTGCTCCTATTGGGGAGCAGTGATTCAGACTTCTATGATAAAATCAATAGGTCCTGACCCTAGGGTTTGATCAGATCAAGCCATCAATACACAACAATTATGTTGCGTCTATTGCGCCCAACATAATTGTTGTGTATTGATGTGCTATGACTTTTGGAATCATTCTGAACGAAAAAGAGCTGCGCGATGCGAAAGCTCGTCTGACCAAGCTTGCCGACACCTTCTCATCCGAGGAGACATTCAAACGTGTGGTCGCCGGACTTCCCCCTGAAGTTACTTCGCAAGTAACTCGGATGATGAAGGCTGAACGTGCCGACCTGCAAGCCAGCATCGCCGCATATCAAGACGCAAAAGAGAACGGTAGAACAGAAAACCTCGAATCCCATGCAAAGGCCGACCCAGGCGTTACCCTGATCGTTGCCCGCATTGCCAAAGGCTACTCCCAGAAGGAGCTAGCGTGGCGTCTTGGGCTGAAAGAACAGCAGGTGCAGCGTTACGAGGCAGACAGGTACAGTTCAATTAGCATAAAAAATTACGGTCGCATTGCATCGCTCTTGGGCGTCCACCTAAAAGCAACAATTACCGACGTACCAGCGCTCCGGGGGATGGATGAAGTTATTGCGAGTGCACCAAAGTCTGAAATCAAGAAAATTCTCAAGCATGGGCGAAAGCATGGCTGGTTCGGGGAAGAGTTTGATGAGGATCGCTTAAAGCAGACAATTGCAGAGAACCGCATTCAATTTGGCAGCCCCTCACTCCTTCGAACGGGTCTCAACGTCGTGGACAAGAGTGAGGACATACTCCTCCACGCTTGGCGGGCTCAGGTTGCTAAACGTGCAAGCGAGTTGCGCGCAACCAGCAACTTCAGTTTTGATCCATTAGACATTGGGTGGTTGCCCGAGTTTGTACACCTCAGTGTCTACGATGACGGGCCGCGACGGGCTATGGATATGCTCAGATCAAAAGGCATACTTGCAGTCGTGGAGCGCCAAATAGAAGGCTTAGCAATTGATGGTGCCGCATTCATTGACGGCGACCTGCCAGTTATCGGTCTGACCTTGCGAAATGACACGCTTGACAACTTCTGGTTCACGATTTTGCATGAAGTAGCTCACACGATTTTGCATTTCAAGACGGGCCTATCAATAGGATTCTTTGATCAGATGGATTTGCCGTCAACCGATGAGCAAGAAGCTGAGGCAGACCTATTCGCCCAGAACATTTTGATACCGGATGAGGTCTGGCGAAGGTCCCCAGCTCGAATTGCCAAGTCGGCAGGAGTTATCGAAAAATTTGCGAATGATTTGGGAATCAACCCGGCAATCGTATTTGGCCGGATACGGCGTGAAAGGAAGAACTACGCTATCTTTTCGCAAAAAATTGGGAGGAACACCGTGCGTAAACAATTGATGGAACAAACCTAACGGGAGAAGCCGATAATGTTGCCTTACCACCCAACCCTACGATTGAAGCTTGGAGAATACACCGCTGCGTCACGTATTGCACCGGATATTCAAAAGCACGTCCGCCCCCGTTTTGTGATCTGCCCACCAAAGGAGCGTGATCCAGAAAAGGGTGCCCCCCTTACGCCGGACGAAATTGCTCATTATAGTGGCGAGAGGATGGGCAAGTACTGGCCGATCCGCCCAGCATTCGTAGACC
Organism: Paracoccaceae bacterium; assembly: GCA_016764835.1. The sequence goes on from JAESRD010000303.1 coordinate 1,724, forward strand.
CCCAGTTCGTTGCTTCAGCTTTGGGCGACACCGGATTGAAGACGCTTTTTCGGATCGCTCAAGGGCGCAACCCCAACCTCATTCCCGTTGCCACCGTCAGTGATTTGTCAAATCCGGTTTACAAAGCATTCCTGAGGTCAAAGTCGCCGCGTCTTGGTGTCTATGTGCCCTATTCAGAGGTGGAGCCAGAAGTGTTGCTGGCGGGTTTGAAGGCAATTGGTGTTGCCCCCAAAGACACAGTTATTTTCGTAGACTTCACCGGCACAGACCTGACACCAGAGATCGCATCTGGCGCTGTTGCAGGAATCCTTGACTACCTCAACGAATGTGCCATTTGGGCGCGCATCGTCTTCCAAGGGTCAGCATACCCGGCGGCGAACCCCGCCGCCGCAGGAGCCGACAAGCTGATACCGCGCGATGAATGGAAAACGTTCCTAGCTGCAATGCGTGAATGCTCTGTACAAAGAGAAGTCATTGCATACGGCGACTTTGGTGCGGATTGCGGAGAGATGACCTTTTCGACAAAGAGTGGTGGCCGACCGATCCGCCATCTCAGGTACACGACGCCCGACCACACCCTAGTTGTACGAGGAAGCAAGGACGGGAAGGATGGAGATGTTATGAAGCAGGTGTTCCAGCGCATCTTGGACAGCGGCCACTTCGCAGGCCAGCACTTCAGCTATGCAGACGACCGTATCTGGCGTGGTGCCAAAGGTCTTGACGGTTGCGGCAATGCGTCCATGTGGCGCGAATGGAACACGGCACACCACATCACCCGAGTCGTTCGTGATCTGGGCGCAATGGAGGGAATCAAATTCGCAGATGGTCGGGTTAGCCAACCAAGCCAACAAATCAGCTGGCTGGAAGATGATGATATGGTGATTGAACCGTCCTAAAAACCGTCTTTATGAACCGTCTTAAAACTAATCTATCATCTAAGCGATTGATTTAAATGGTGAGCCGGTCGGGATCCGAACCCGAGACCTACTGATTAAAAGTCAGTTGCTCTACCAACTGAGCTACCGGCCCACTTCTAGGCGCTTGCTAGGGAGCCTACCGGCCCGCGTCAAGCGCGAATTCACTCTATTCTTCGCCGTCACTAGAAAAGATGGATTTGCTGCGCTATTGGGCGGGCATGCAGGATAAAGCTCAAACAGGCCTGCCCTTCATGAAAATGCATGGGCTGGGCAATGATTTCGTCGTTATCGACAAGCGTCAGCACCCTTGGGTGAACATCACGCCTGCCATGGCCGAGGCTATCGCTGACCGGCATTGCGGTGTTGGCTTTGACCAGCTGACAGTGATCAGCACCCCCGTTGCGGCAGAGCAAAACACCACTAAAGCCCATATCCGCTTAGATTTTTTGAACGCTGACGGCTCAACGTCGGCTGCCTGCGGCAACGCCACGCGCTGCATTGCCCGCTATGAGATGGACCGCACCGGCGCCTCCGAACTGAATATCGAAACCGCCCGCGGCATGCTTTTTGCCCGCGATATCGGCGGCGGGATTACGGCCATCAATATGGGCGCGCCACAGCTGAGCTGGGATGAAATTCCGCTCGCCGAACAGATGGACACTCTGATTCTGCCAATCGAGGGCGACCCGACGGCAACAAACATGGGTAATCCACATTGTAGCTTTTTTGTCGATGATGCCGATTCGGTTGATCTGGCGGCTTTTGGCGCGGCGCATGAGCATCATCCGCTGTTTCCTGAGCGCACCAATGTGCAGGTGGTGCAGGTGTTGTCACCAACGCGGCTGCGCATGCGGGTCTGGGAGCGCGGGGTAGGGGTGACGCTGGCCTCTGGCTCGTCGTCCTGCGCGGTCGCTGTCGCGGCGGCGCGGCGCGGGCTTGCCGGGCGCAAGGTCGAGATCGTGCTTGATGGTGGCATCCTTCAGGTCGAATGGGCGCAGGACGGCGTGTGGATGCAGGGCAAAACCGCTCATGTGTTCGACGGCGTGTTGACGCCAACCTTCTTGGCGGGGCTATAATGACACATAAAACTCCGGTTTTTTCGACCCTTGGTTGCAGGCTTAATGCCTACGAGACCGAAGCCATGCGCGGCTTGGCCAAAAGCGCCGGGCTGAGCGGCGCGGTTATCGTCAATACTTGCGCCGTTACCGCAGAGGCCGTGCGCAAAGGCAAGCAAGAGATCCGCCGCTTGGCCCGCGAAAACCCCGGCATGCCCGTCATCGTCACCGGCTGCGCCGCGCAGATCGAGCCAGAAAGCTACGCTGCCATGCCCGAGGTCAGCCATGTGATCGGCAACCGCGAAAAGATGACGCCCGAGACCTGGGCGGGCCTGGCGCCAGACCTGATCGGGGCCAGCGAACCGGTGCAGGTTGATGACATCATGTCGGTCACCGAGACCGCCGGCCATTTGATCGACGGCTTCGGCACCCGCGCGCGCGCCTATGTGCAGGTGCAAAATGGTTGCGATCATCGCTGTACGTTTTGCATCATCCCATACGGTCGCGGCAATTCGCGCTCGGTCCCGGCGGGCGTGGTGGTTGACCAGATCAAGCGGCTGGCCGAGCGCGGCTACAATGAGGTGGTGCTGACCGGCGTAGACCTGACAAGCTGGGGCGCTGACCTGCCCGGCACGCCGCGTTTCGGCGACTTGGTCATGCGCATCTTGCGGCTGGTGCCGAGGCTGGCGCGGCTACGTATCTCGTCAATCGACTCAATAGAGGTCGATCCGATGTTGATGCATGCGATTGCCGATGAAGAACGGCTCATGCCGCATCTTCACCTGTCACTCCAGGCCGGTCACAACATGATCCTCAAGCGGATGAAACGCCGCCATAGCCGCGAAGACGCGATTGCGTTTTGCCAAGAAGCGCAGAGCCTGCGCCCCGGCATGACCTTTGGCGCCGATATCATTGCCGGTTTCCCAACCGAGACCGATGAGATGTTCGCCGCCTCGCTGGCGCTGGTTGATGATTGCAGCCTGACATGGCTGCATGTCTTCCCCTATTCGGCCCGGATAGGCACCCCCGCCGCGCGCATGCCGCAGCTCAACGGCAAAGTGGTCAAGGCCCGCGCTGCCGAGCTGCGTAAGGCTGGCACAGCGGCGGTCAGCGCCCATTTGGCCGCCCAGCACGGCCAAACCCGCCAAGTGCTGATGGAAACCCCGCTTATGGGCCGCACAGAGCATTTTACCCCGGTTGCGTTCACCACCGCCCGCCCGGTTGGCGAGATCGTGCAGCAAAAAATCATTGCCGATGATGGGCAATCTCTGACAACCTAGCGTTTCAGGGAGACAGCCATGCACCCAAACCAAGTGTTCCACACCGCCGATGCCGCGCAAAACCTAGGCTTTGCCCGCGAGACCGGCTTTGGCATGCTCTGTACCAACGGCCCGACAGCGCCGCTGACCGCGCATGTGCCGTTCATCCTCAGCGATGATGGCAGCACCGCAGAGCTACACCTGGTGCGTTCAAACGACATTGCCCGCGCCGCCAAAAAGCCGATAGCCGCCCAGCTGCTGGTTACCGGCCCGCAAAGCTACATTTCGCCCGACTGGTACGAGGCCGCTGACCACGTGCCGACATGGAACTATGTCGCCGTGCGCTTGACCGGCATGTTGCATCTGCGCCCCGCGACCGAGATGGCCGACCTGCTCGCCCGCCAATCAGCCGTGTTTGAGGCCCGCCTTGCGCCCAAGTCGCCTTGGACCGCCGACAAAATGACGGATGGCATCGCCGAAAAACTCATGCACCAGATCGTGCCCATGCGGTTTGTCATCACCGCCGTCGATGGCACATGGAAACTGGGCCAAAACAAGCCCGACCAAGCCCGCGCCGCAGCCGCCCGCCACGTTGCCCCACACGCCCCCGCGCTCGCCGACCTGATGAAACGCTAACCCGCTCCAAACCGACAGGACCCGATATGAAACTGCTAAGCTCGCCAACTTCGCCCTTTGTCCGAAAAATCCGGGTGATGATCATCGAGGCCGATAAAAGCGCCGGTATCGAACTGCTTGAGGTCGCGACCACGCCGTTGGCCACCAGCCCAGACGTGGCCGCCGCCAACCCGATCGGCAAAATTCCGGCGCTGCTGCGCCAAGACGGCCCGGCGATTTACGACAGCCGCGTGATCGCGCGCTATCTCGATGATCTGTGGCAAACCGAGTTTTACCCAAAATCGCGGCTATGGGAGCTGCTGACGCTTGAGGCGACAGCCGATGCGATCTGCGACTCAGCGGTATCAATGGCTTATGAGGTGAAATTCCGCAGCCCCGAAATGCAGATGCCAGACTGGCTGGAGGCACAATGGGCCAAAATCGCCCGCGCCCTAGACGTGATCGAAGCCCGCTGGATGAGCCACCTTGCCGGGCCGCTCGACGCCGCCCAGATCGCGGTTGGCTGTGCGCTCGAATATCTCGACCTGCGCCATGAGGGGCGTGATTGGCGCGCCAGCCGCCCGGTGCTCGCCGCTTGGCAGGCCGCGTTTGCGCAGAGGTCTGCGATGTTGGCGACGGTGCCGCAATAGGGCCGACGGGGCAGGCGGCATGGAGATTGTTCTCGGTGAACTTTTTAAATGGCTGCAAAGAACCCTAAAGAACCATAGGTTTACGAGGTGGGTCTTGAGTAGCGTTTTATTTGGGTTTGGCTGGTGGTGGGGTTACATCCAACTGGCAAACTTTATGGGTTGGCGCTAGCTTGTCGCAGCGTGCTGCCGCTCGCCGGGCAATAATTTCAACGTTGGCGGGAGTGAGGGGCTAGATCTGAATTGCCGTGTCTTAGCGGGCCAAGCGCCATAACTGGTAGAGTGAAACGCAAGATGCCAGCACGGCCAGAGGCAGCCATATTGCTTGTGATTGCTCCAAATAGACGCCGCCAGTATCGCCGTCAAAACACCGCCCCACCTCGTTGAAACAGGTGCGCCATTTGAAATAGAGCGCGTAATAAGCAAACCAAAGCATCGTGGACAATCCCAAAGACGCGCCCAAGATTGTTTTTTTGATCAAACTGCTGTCGCTCAAGGTTACGGGCCCACGCTAAATTTTAATAGCAACCACCTAAAAATTAAAGCTAATGCCCAAATTAAGCGCATTGGTAACAATGCTCGTTTCCAACGTGCCGCCACCGTCCAAATCAGCGCTATTGACCGAATAAGTGCCCTTATACTCACCAAAGACCGAGAACTGGTCACTCAGCGGATAACTCGCCCCGGCGATCCATGTCGTTGGCAAAAGCATTTTTTACTGATTTAGGCTTTGAA
>JAESRD010000304.1 GCA_016764835.1 Paracoccaceae bacterium
AGGCGGCGGCAAGGGCGGTGACCAGCACTTCGCCATCGACAAGCCGAATAACCTTGGGCAGATCGGTGGGGCCAACGCGCGCCGGGATATTGGCGAAGGTGAAGATTGATTTGCGCACACCTTCGGCGAATTCTGGATCATCGGTGCCAAGCGCTTCGAGCACGGCGTCGCGGGTGGCGGCGGGGCTGGAATTGAGGATTTCGCCAACGCGGGCCTCGGGGGATTCGGTAAAGGCGGGCAGGGGTTTGTCGCCGTAAGCGGTGGCGAGAGCCGTGCCAATGCGGGCCACTGAATCCGGCGACACGGCGCCGGTTTGCGACACGGCAAAGGCAATGCGCCGCGCCCGCTCGCCGGGCAGCAGACCGAGCACTTCGGCGGCTTTGGCAACTGGGATCTTGGACAGAGCGACAGCGGCGATCTCTGTGCTTTCGCCCTCCATTATGATGACGATTTCGGGCGATTCCATTGCAGCAATCACCGCCCAAGGATCATTGGAGCCCATGGTCTGCTCGGCGCGTAGCCTTGCGGCAGCGGCCGGGCTGATCCGGTCGCGCAGCGCGTTGAGTGCGGCCTCTATGCCGCCCGGCGCGGTGAGGCCGACAGCTTCAAGGTCGCTGAGGAACTCGCGGGCCACAGCCTCCATGGTGGTCTTATCGATCACCCTCAGAGACCCCAGCTCTCGCGTTAGGTCTAGTTGAACCTCTTCGGGCAGCTTGGTCAGAGACAAAGCTTGGCCCTCGGCCAACAGAATTTGGACAACCATTGCCGCTTTGCGACGGCGCGAAAGCGCCCCCGGCCGAGATAGCAAGGATGTAGTTTGAGCAGTAGCCACAGACGCGTTTGTCATCGATTCCCTCGTTTTAGGGCGCTGGACAACAAAAGCGGATAAGTGTGAACGTTAAGTTGTCATGGATGCGTAAAGATCACTGACATTTTGCGCAAATAGCCCTGAGTTTGGTCATCAAGCCGCCCAGCTTGGTCGATTGCGGCGGTGAGCGCATCTGTCTGGGTGTAGAGCGAAGTGACCTCTTCATCGGTAAATTCGCGGTCTGAGCGGGCAAAACTGGCTATTGAGCGCCGATCTGCCGGGCCAAAGGAATAAGTCAGTCCAAATTTCAGGCCATGTTCAGCTGAAAGGGCGAGCACGCCGTCACTGTCATTGGCGGCTAATTTAGACCATCTAATTTGACCTACATTTTCAAAACCCCAGCGCACGGTTGGGTCGAGCATGACCAGACCGTTTTGCGAGTAATAGTCGATCCATGGTTTTGGATAGGTCTGAAACAGGAATTGCGGGGCGTTGAAACGAATATGCAAAGCAATGGCGAAACCGGCTGGGGCTTCTTGCTTAAGCTGCGAAAGACGGCGGGTGATTTCAGTTTCTTGGTTCATTGACGTCCCAGTCTTCGCATTGTTGTTGCCGCGCATGACCGGTGCATCATAGGATATGTCCGATCTGTGGTGCCAAATAATAGCTGCCCAAGCCTGAACTTATCAAGGCTTAGCAGTGCAACATTGGCCTTAAGGATAGTGTATGAGCGACATGTCGGACCAAAAAATGATCAGCCAGATCGCCCCAGCCGGCCATTACTTGGCGCTGCGGGTTGGCTTTGCATTTCCATTAGAAGAGGTTAATGCGCTGCCGAACGACTGGGTTGAGCACTATACGCGGCAGGGTTTCATGATGCAGGATCCGGTGATCCGTTGGATCTATGCAAATACGGGTGCCGTCCGTTGGAGCGACATCAAAATTGACGACCCGCGCAATATCTTGCTTCAGGCCAAGCACTTTGGGCTGGTTTACGGTGCGGCTATCTCTTGTTTTGACAATAACCCTTCTGGGCAACGCTCTTTTGGCAGTTTTTTGCGGGCAGACCGCGAATATAACAATGATGAGTTAGAGTTTTTGTCGCAGCATGTGCTCAGAAAACATATAGAGTACGCGCCGCCAACCAACCTGACAAATGCAGAGCTGGAGGCGCTCAAAATGCTCAAAGCCGGGATGCGGCTTAAGCAAATTGCGCATGAATTGGGCGTGACTGAGGGCGCGATTAAGCAACGGCTGCGCAACGCCAAGCGAAAGCTGAGCGCCGCGACAAGCGCGCAAGCGGCGAGCCTCGCCAGCGATTTTGGGCTGATTTAGTGCAATTTGACCGTAATGGCGCATTAATTGGGGTCAAATCAGGTAAACTGTTGCTGCACGGTTAACAATACATGTGATTTTCTGCTAAATGGACTCGCCAATTAGGAGAGTACTTATGGAAAATGTCACGTTTAAATTGTCTAATATGCATCTATATGGTGCCACCTTTTATGATTATCTGGCCTTGCGGAAGACGTTCTTTGTCGACCGGCTCGGCTGGGATATTCCGCATGGTGACGGGGTAGAGATGGACCAATATGACAACCCGCTGGCGCATTACTCAGTTGTATTGCGCGACGGTGCCGTTGTTGGCGGGGCGCGATGCATGCCGACCACGGCGCGCTGGGGGCAGCATAGTTATATGTTGCGCGACGCTTATAACGGCCATCTGGCCGATATTCCGGCCGATGTTATGCCGCGCGAGATTGTCTCAAGCAAAGTGTGGGAATGCACGCGGCTGGTGATCTCGGATGCGGTCAAGAGCCACGGCGACCGCAATACCTGCCTGTCGCTGATTGTACAGGGGCTGGTTGAGACCGCCGGTGATGCGGGGGCTGAAGAGCTGGTCTCGCTGTCGCCAGTGCCATTGGCGCGGGCTTTGCGTCAGCTTGGCTATGCGGCTGACCGGATCGGCGCGCCGTACCGCAATGAGGGCGATGGGCGGCAATATGCGGTACTGTCTATGCCTGCGGGGCGCAGCCAGCCAGCGACACCGCGCGCGACCCACCGGCCACAGCCAATGGCGGTTCATGCGCCATCGGTTGCTTGAATGCTATTGCGAGCGGGGCGGCAGGATTGCCCCGCTTGCATTTAGCTTAGCTGCCAAAGACGCGGGCAAAGATCGTGTCTACATGTTTGGTGTGATAGCCAATGTCGAACTTATCTTCGATCTCTTCGGCGCTCAGGGCAGCGCGCACATCAGCATCGGCCAGCAGCTCGGTTTTGAAATCAGCGCCCTGTTCCCAAACTTTCATGGCGTTACGCTGGACCATCAAATAGCTGTCTTCGCGCGAACAGCCCGCTTGGGTCAGGGCCAAAAGTACACGCTGGCTCATGATCAGGCCGCGGAACTTGTTCATATTGGCCAGCATGTTTTCGGGGTAGATCACCAGTTTTTCGACCATGCCCGCCAGACGGTGCAGGGCGAAATCAAGCGCGATGGTTGTGTCGGGGCCGATTGTGCGCTCGACTGACGAATGCGAAATGTCGCGCTCATGCCAGAGGGTGACATTCTCAAGCGCTGGGGTGACAGACATGCGGATCAGGCGGGCGAGGCCAGTGAGGTTCTCGGTCAGGATCGGGTTGCGCTTGTGCGGCATGGCCGATGAGCCTTTTTGGCCCGGCGCGAAGAACTCTTCGGCCTCGAGCACTTCGGTGCGCTGCATGTGGCGGATCTCGGTGACGACGTTTTCCATTGACGAGGCAATGACGCCGAGCGTGGCGAAGAACATGGCGTGACGGTCACGCGGGATAACTTGGGTGCTGATCGGCTCTGGGGTCAGGCCCATTTTGGCGCAGACATGTTCTTCGACCGCGGGGTCAATATTGGCGAAGGTGCCGACAGCGCCAGAGACGGCACCGGTTGAGATCTCGGCGCGGGCGAGCACGAGGCGGGCGCGGCCACGGTTCATTTCGGCGTAAAACCGCGCGAAGGTCAGGCCCATTGTTGTCGGCTCTGCGTGGATGCCGTGGCTTCGGCCAATGCGAACGGTGTCTTTATGCTCTATCGCGCGGGCTTTGAGCGCGACCAGAACACGGTCCATGCCGGCCAGCAAGATGTCTGCGGCGCGGGTGAGCTGGACATTGAATGTGGTGTCGAGCACGTCAGACGAAGTCATGCCTTGGTGGACAAAGCGCGCATCTTCTTCGCCAACAATCTCGGCCAGATGGGTCAGGAAGGCGATGACATCATGTTTGGTCTTGGCTTCGATCTCGTCGATCCGGGCCACGTCAAAGGCGACGTCTTTGGCTTTCCAGACGGCTTCGGCGTTTTCCTTGGGGATCACGCCGAGGGCGGCTTGGGCGTCGCAGGCATGGGCTTCGATCTCATACCAAATACGAAACTTGGTCTCAGCTGCCCAAATTGCAGTCATTTCGGGGCGGGAATAACGGGGGATCATGGCAGCCTCTTAGCGGTTGTCTGGGAACAAGGCGGGTCATACGGTGTGGCGTGGTGCGGCGTAAGGTGTGGTGGCACGGTCTGATGGCGGGGGTGCAGATGAGAAGTTTGGCCGATTTTGTTGGAAGGTGGCGGCTTGAGCGCGAGATCGAAGATTTTTGCAATAGCGGCCAGCTGAGCCAATTTAGCGGAGCGGCAAGTTTTAGTACGGCTGCGGATGGGTTGGACTATTATGAGACCGGGGTTTTGCGGCTGGGGCAGGCGGCGGGCATGAAGGCCGAGCGGCGCTATGCGTGGCGCGCCAGTGGCGGCTTGATCGCGGTCTACTTTGATGATGGGCGGTATTTTCACGCCTTTGACCCTGCCGCTGACGAGACCCGTGCGCTGCATAACTGCGACCCTGACAACTATAGTGTGCATTACCAGTTTGGTGATTGGCCATGTTGGCAGGCGACATGGAACGTGCGCGGGCCGCGCAAGAACTACCGCATGACCAGCCGCTTTGCGCCTGCCGGTAGCCGAGCGGGTGAGACTGCGTGATCATGCTGCAAGCGCGAAGGCTTGAAAGCGGCGACATCATGGTTCACAAGGGAGACAGTCTTATATTTGCGCAGGAGTGGTGCCAATGGCCCTCACGACGACACATGACAAGGTTCTAAGCGAAGCGTTTGGAGTAAATAGCGGCGTTGGTCTGCGGGTCAAACAAGCTGTTCTGGTGGTTCTTGGCATTGCCATGCTGGCGGTTGCGGCCAAGGTGCAAGTGGCTTTGTGGCCCTCGCCTGTGCCGATCACGCTTGGCACATTTGCTGTGCTGGCAATTGGCGCGACTTACGGGCCAGTGCTTGGGTTGGTGACCATCCTTGGTTACATGCTTATCGGTGTTGCGGGCTTTGATGTTTTTGCCAGCTCATCTGCTGAGAGCTACGGGATTGCCTATATGCTTGGCGGCTCTGGCGGCTATTTGCTCGGCTATGTTTTGGCCGTTGGCTACCTTGGCTATGCGGCGCGGCGCGGTCTTGACCGCAGCGTTGAAAGCATGGGCGGTGCGCTGCTTGTGGCCAATGTTCTGATCTATGTGCCGGGCCTGCTATGGCTTAACCATTGGATCAGTGCAGGCAGCTACTTTGATGCCACCGCATTTGGTAGCCTATGGGACCAGACAATGGCTTGGGGGCTGACGCCTTACCTGATTGGCGATTTGCTGAAGCTGGCTTTGGCGGCCCTTTTGGTGCCATCAATCTGGAAAATGATTTCTGGCGCGAACAAGTAAACGCTGCTCGAATGATTGTTAGGAATGGCGGGGCTTGCCCCGCCTTTTCTTTGCCTCGTTTTTTCTGATGCGCCTGTTGGCGCGGCGTGGCATGTTTGGGCCAATGACACAGGCGATTTTACAAAGTGAAATTCCGGCGGCGCAGCTGGAAGCGGCGGCCAGAAAGCTGCCGGCGATGCGCCCGGTGGGCGAGGCATCTTGGCTGGCGACTGATGATGCGTTCGAGGCGCAACGGGTTGAGAAAGCCCGACTATTGGTGCGAAGCCGCAGCGCGGTGTTGGCGCAGTTGCCTGAGGCCGAGGCGGCCAGCCATGAACTGCTGGAGCTGGTGATTGCCGAGCGCGGCACTGTGCCAGAGCGGCTGGTTGAAGACCCCGCACCGCTGGCGCAACTGATAAATTACGCCCAAGAAGACTTTTGCATTCTGCAACGCGATGCGGATGAGCATGTGCTTGTCGCGGCTTTGCTATGCTTTCCGGCCTCATGGAAATTAGCACAAAAAATTGGCCATCCGCTAACCCGTATTCATGTGCCGGTGCCGGGCTATGAAGAGCAGATAGCGCAACGCGTACAGCGGTTGTTTGATGGTGTGCAGGTGGGGCGGCCGATATGGCGGGCCAACTTGCTGCAATATGATGATCCGGCGCTGTTTCAGCCACGCAGCG
>JAESRD010000305.1 GCA_016764835.1 Paracoccaceae bacterium
ATCGCGTACTGAAATCAAAAGCGGCGCGGTGTCGAAGACATTATTGTGCTGTCAGAGGCCACCACAAGACCAACCCGCGCGGCGATCCTTGATGCCTTTGCCGCCGTAGCAGCCGAGGCTGGCCCCGGCGATTTTATCTACATTCATTTCAGCGGCCACGGCACCCAGCAGCGTGACGTAAGCGGCGACGAGAGCGATGGCCGCGACGAGGTGTTTCTACCTGCCGATACCCGTCCGGCGCAGGGGGCGAGCGGGCTGATCGGCAATGCGATCACCGATGATGAGATCGGCGAAATGGTCGATGCGATCCGCGCTAACGGCGCCGATGTCTGGCTGGTGCTGGACAGCTGCCATTCTGGCTCTGGCCTGCGCGGCGGCGCGGCCGATGTGGCGCTGCGCTACGTTGACCCGGCTCTGCTGGGCGTCGGCCCGCTGGCGCGCAACACCGCCGAACCAATGTTGCCGCCCAGCAGCCTGCCCCCCGGCGCGGGCGGCATAATCGCCTTTTATGCCGCGCAGTCACATGAGGTGGCGCGCGAGGTTAACCTTGCGCCGCAAGGCGCACCCGATGCTTGGTACGGGTTGTTTACCGCGCATCTCGCCGCCCGGCTTGATACGGGCGAAGCGCTGAGCTTTCGCCAGCTATTTCAGGCAATTATGCAGGATATGAACGGCCAAGCAGTGCCCGGCGGCGCCCGGCTGCAAACCCCGCTTTGGCAGGGTGATCTCATAGATGCAGCTTTGTTTGGTGGCGGCAGCACGGTGGGCCTGCGCCGCTTTGCTGTTCGGGGCGACAGGCTGTCAGCAGGCTTGGTTCACGGCCTGACCACCGGCACGTTGTTGGGGCTTGTCGGTGACAGCGCCGCCCCGGCTGATGCGCTGATCGGCACCGCGCAGATCGAGGCGTCTGAGGCGCTTGGGGCGCGTCTGCGTCCGGTTGCCGATGATTGTATTGCCCAAACAGAAACGCTTTGCTCCCGTATTGGCGCGCTGCCGTCGCAGGCCCGGTTTGCACAGGTCTTGGCCCGGCCAGTCGGGCAGATTATTGGCCTTGCGCTGCCGATTGACCTTGCCAGCCGCGGCGTGTTGGCTGCCGATCACCCGGCAATGCAGGCGCTTACGGCGGCCATAGATGCGGCTGATCTGCCCTTGGCGCTGAGCGCCACTGACTATGATGTTGAGACCCTGTGGGACGGGCAAAAGCTATGGTTTGGCCCGCGGGCTTTGGCCGGACAAACTCCGGTTGGGTTGTCATGGTCGCCGGGAAATGAGGCGCTTGAGCCGCTGCTGCGCCGGGTAGTGCGGGCCGAACATCTGGCGCAAATGCTGGCAGCTGCGGCGCGCAACACCCAGCCGCTCAGCCCAAACCCGTTGCGGATAGAGGCAAGGCTGACACCAGTGGCGCTGGGCGATCTTGTCAGCGTGGCCACAGGCATGACCCCGCAAAGCGAATGTCGCGCCGCCCGTGCCAACCTGCCCCCCGGCGCTGGCGAAACATTGCCACCCCATGCGGCGCTCAAACAATGCGATGGCCTGTCATTCTTGGCGCAAAGCGCATCAGACGGCGCGCGCGACGTGAACCGCGTGCATATTGATGCGCAATATTGCGTATATGCCAGCTATGAGCGGGTCGTAGGCCGCGCCACGGCGCAGATCATTGGCCCCAATATGACGCTGTGTTCAGATTGTCCGAGCGGGTTTAGCGCCGGGCATGAGCGGCTATTTGTCATCACCTCACAAGCCCGCGCAAACAGCGAAGCGCTGAACCTCGTCGGCCATATTGAAACTTGCGGTGACACAGCGCCTGCCACGCGCGGCGCGCAACAGGCGCAGATTGCTGCGTTTCTTGAGGCACTGCCACAAGGCCGCGCGCTGCGCCGCAATATGGGTGGCATTGGTATCGCCAATATTTGGGTCGAACAGTTTGACTGGCTGATCCTGCCTAAACCTGAACTGCCGCAGCTGGGAGATAGACCATGAAAATCACAGGCTTTGCTGTCGCTCTAGCCCTGTTCTGGCTGTCACATGGTGCACTGGCCCAAACTGGCCGGGCAGAGGCGCTCAATGACGCGGCGCTCAGCGCATTTAACGCAGGCGATACTGGCCAAGCCATATTGCTGACCCAAGAGGCGCTAAGCGATGGTAGCGATAGCGCAGAACCGGTGGCGCATCTTATAGCGCTCAACAATCTGTTTCATCTGCTTAATCTGGCAGAAGAAGACCCCAACATGCTGATGCAGACCGCCAGCAGAGCGCTGAGCTTTGCTGATGAGACCGACCAGCGCGACACGACCGGCGGCTTTACCGCGCAGAAAAACCGGGCCACGGCTCTGTTTGCGCTGGGCCGCCAGCAACAGGCCGTTTTGGCGGTAACAGAGATGTTGCAACAGGCGCGCGCGACCCCGATGCATGGTGCGGCGAGCATTGAGGCGACAGATGCGTATTTCCGGTTTGGCGCTTACCGGCGAATGGTGGCGGTAATAGTTGAAATGGGCGAGGTGACGGGCGGCTACCAAGCCAACACAACGATCGACGTGCTTTATGCTCGCCAAGAGCAACTTGAGCTGGAGGGCGATATTGAGGCCGTTTCGGCGCTGATAGATGGGCGGATAGCTTTGGTAGCCCTTATTGCACCGGACCTGCTGGAGGAGTTTTCGCATACGGCCCTGTGGCAAAAGTTCTACATGAATTACAAAGCGCAAAACCTTGGCGCCGCCGCAGATGCGCTGGAAGTCTGGGTAAATACCGGAACGGCGTCGCCAGATGAGTTGGACTTTTTGCGGGTTGAAGCCGAAGGCAATCTGATCTTGGCGCAGCATATCAGCTATAGCGGGCAGGGCCGGTTGCAGCTGGACCAAACCCAATATCTGGTCGCGCTTTCACGGCTGGCTTACGCTGATACTGATGCGCGGCTAGGCTATGCATTGCGGGAACGCGCGGCGGCTGAAACAGATTTGGGCCAATATGAGCAGGCCAATGCAACGCTGCAAGAGGCGGTGGCGGTGCTGCTGTCGTCAGACGGTGGACAGGCCGAGGTCTATCTGGTGCTAGAGGATCTGGCGGCCAATGCGTGGCAACGCGACCAGCTTGAGGTGGCCGCAGGGCTCTACGCGCAGGCAGATGCAATGTACCGGGCCGGGCTGGCGCAAGGCGCGCAAGCCGATACCAGTTTTGACCTTATGATACTGGCGCATAACCGGGCCAAGCTGGCAGTTGACCGGGGCGAAGCGGCGGCGGCGGCGGATTATTTGGCGCAGGCCAATGCGCACTACGCCCAAGCGGCAGCAGAGCAAGAACTGCTGCCAAACCAAACCCGCGAACAGGCCGGATTGCTAGAAACCCAAGCTTTGCTGGCGTATTTGCGCGGCGAGGAAGACGCTGCCCGCGATGCGGCCCTGCGCGCAGCCGATGTGGCGCGCTCGCTTTATACGCCCGGCCACCCAGGCCAAGCGCTGGCATTGGCCAATGCCGCCGATCTGCTGTTCGTTTTGGGCGATCCAGATCAGGCCGAGGCGCTGCTGCATGAGGCAGATCAGATCGCCAGTGCCGCATTGCCTGCCGATACGCCGCTGGTGGTAGAGATAAACAGCAAGCTGGTTTTGGCCGCATTGCAACAGGGCGATATCGACACAGCGTTGCAACGGCTGCGGCTGGTGACGCGGGCGCGCCAGTCGCCGCTCTACCGGGCCGGGCTGGCAGGGGCGGTGCATGATTTTGAGCTAATGGCTTGGGCGCTTTTGAGCAGGCCCGCCCCGTCAGGCGCTGAAATTGACGAGGCACTTGCAGCGATCCAATGGACCCAAATATCGCAATCGGCTGATGCTTTGGCAATGATGGGCGCGCGGATGGCCGCTGCCAATCCGGCCCATGCGGCTTTGCTCAAGCACCGCCAAGATCTGATACTGGAGGCAACACGCAACCGCTCGGCCTTGTTGGCTGCATATGCAGCTCACCGGCCAGATGAACAGGTGTCGCAAGACCTTAACCAACGGCAGGCAGAGCTGGCCGCCGCCCTGACCCAAGCCGAAGATGAGATCGCGGCGGCGGGGCTTGAACTGTCTGGCCTTGGCCGGGTGCAGCCACTGGGTTTGGCCGAGATACAGCAGCTTTTGGCCCCCGGCGACGTGCTAGTAACCTTCGTTCTGCCCGGCTTGCGGGCCGAGATGGTACCGGGGCTGGATGGCTCGGCAAACCTTGTTGTGGCGATCAGCCAAACGGAAGTCAGCTTCGCGCCAATAGCCGAGCCAAGCCGGGCGGCGCTAAACCGCAAGATTTCGGCGTTTCGCTGCGAAATGGCGATAAGCGACCCCGGCTGTGGCACCGGCGCGGCGGCGCTCTTGCGCGGTGCGATGCTTGATGACGTGCCGCAGGACGGCCCGGTCTTTGACTGGCAGCTGGCGCACGGGCTTTACCAAGACCTGTTTGGCGGCGTTGCCTCGGCGGTCAGCGCCGCCGATCATGTGATCATCGTGCCGCCAAGCGACCTGCTGCGCCTGCCGTTCCAAGCGCTGATCACCGCCCCCCAGCCCGACTTTTCGCTGCAAACGGCCGATTGGATGATCCGCCAACAGGCGATCTCCGTGCTGCCGTCTATCCCCTCATTTGCCCTGCTGCGCCGAGATACCCCGCCCGCCAGGCAGCCGCCGCGGCTCTTGGGCATAGGAGATCCGCTGATCGGCACCGGCCCAGCCGTTGATTGCGATAATTTGACACTGGCCGCTTTGCGCTCAAACGATAGCGCGGAGACGAACCTGTTCTCTGGCGGTTACGCGCAAGGCGTGGCCTTGGCCGACCCGGTGCGCTTGGCCAATATGGCGCGCTTGGCTGACGCGGCCTGCGAGTTGCGGGCAATATCGGCAAGCTTTGGGCCGCAAAACTCCACGTTGCTGATGCAAAACGCAGCCACCGAGACCGAGATCAAAGCGCTCAGCCAAAGCGGCGCATTGGCGGGCTATGATGTGCTGGTGTTTTCAACCCACGGGCTGGTGGCAGATGAGACCAGCGCGGTCTCGCCCGGCCTTGTCATGACCCCGCCCGCTCGCGCCACGCTGCTTGATGATGGGCTGCTGACCGCGTCTGAGGTCGCAGCCCTGTCGCTCAACGCGCGGTTGGTTGTACTATCGGCTTGCAGCACGGCGGCGGGGGAAAACGCTGCCGAAGAGGGGCTTTCAGGTTTGGCGCGCGGGTTCTTTCAGGCCGGGGCAAAGGCGCTGATGGTCACGCATTGGTCGGTCTATTCGGAGGCGGCGGTTGAGGTGACAACGGGTCTGTTCGCCGCCCAAGCCGCCGCACCTGAGCTGAGCCTGCCCGCAGCTTTGCGCCGCTCAACGCTCGCCATTTTGGATGACCCGATGGCAGATGCGCTCCGGTTGCACCCGGCCTACTGGGCGCCATTTGCGATTATTGGGCCGTAAGCTCTGGCGACCAAATTTTCATGAGGCAAAATAAAAGGCGGCATCTGGGAGGAAGATGCCGCCTTTTAGTTTCGAAGGTGTTCCGGGAGGAAGTAGAACCCTTCATCTTAGCTTTGGTAACACTAATGCTGCACTCGCACAATAGTTTAGCTATGCAAATGTTGCAACGCAGCATTGCAGTAATGGCGGGTGTTGTGGGGTTGAATGGGTGTGATTCTGGCCTAAAGCGCGCAGCGCTAAGGCTCTTCTGCGGGCTGATATTGGTGGCGAAATGCAGGTAATACGCTCTGGGTGTTAGCATAGGCACCGTTAGCGCTCTCATCGTTTCTGCGCAACGATTGCCGCTTGGCAAGGCTCAGCAATAATTGCCGACATATCTGCGAAATGCCTTTGGTGCAGATGATCGAACCAACTCGTTGTTTGATCCCAAGGTTTGATGGTCCAATCTGTTCGTTGGAATAGAAGGAAGCACTATGGGACAGATACGTCTCGGTTGCGCCACGTACTGTTACCCGGCAGGGCATTCAAAGAATGCCTGAGAGGGCACGCACGCTATCCGAGCAACAATACAGCGATCGCAAGCGACG
>JAESRD010000306.1 GCA_016764835.1 Paracoccaceae bacterium
TGGACGGACAGGGTAACTTTGGCAATATTGACGGCGATAACCCGGCTGCCAGCCGCTATACGGAGGCCCGCTTAACCGCCGCCTCAGAAGCGGTGATGGACGGGTTGGCCGAAGATGCCGTTGATTTTAGAGACAATTACGACGGTACATTGCGCGAGCCGGTGGTTATGCCCGCCGCGTTTCCTAATCTGCTGGCCAATGGCTCTACCGGTATTGCCGTGGGCATGGCCACCAATATTCCACCGCATAACCTGCATGAGCTGATCGATGCCTGCCTGCATCTGATTAAAGTGCCCGATGCGCGCGACGCCACCCTGCTGCAATATATTCCGGGGCCAGATTTTCCGACCGGCGGGGTTATTGTTGAGCCTGCTGAGAACATCGCTCAGGCCTATCTGACCGGGCGCGGCGGTTTTCGGCTGCGGGCGAAATGGGAGATTGAGGACCTTGGGCGCGGGCAGTGGCAGGTTATTGTCACTGAGATCCCGTATCAGGTGCCAAAGTCACGGCTGATCGAGAAACTGGCCGAGTTGATCCAGCTGAAAAAGCTGCCGGTATTGGCCGATGTGCGCGACGAGAGCGCCGAAGATATTCGTATTGTCATTGAGCCGCGCACCCGCAGTGTAGACCCTGCGGCGATGATGCAAATGCTGTTTCGGGCGTCTGATCTTGAGACCCGGTTCTCGCTGAACATGAATGTGTTGATTGACGGTGTGACGCCAAAAGTCTGCTCGCTCAAAGAGGTATTGCTGGCGTTTCTTGACCACCGCCGCGATGTGCTTATGCGCCGCTCGCGCTACCGGCTGTCGAAGATCGACCACCGACTTGAAGTGCTTGAAGGTTTCATTACCGCGTTTTTGAACCTTGACCGGGTGATCGACATCATCCGTTATGATGACCAGCCTAAAGCCGCTCTGATGGCTGAGGATTGGGGCCGCAAAACCCCGCGTTCAGATGACGAGGCATCCTATATCTCGCCCTTTGATATGGGCGATGCGGGTGATGATGGGCTGACAGAGGTTCAGGCCGAAGCGATACTGAACATGCGGCTGCGCAGTTTGCGCAGGCTTGAAGAGATAGAGCTGCTCAAAGAGCAAGATGCGCTGATGGTTGAGCGCGCAGCGCTCGAAGACCTGCTCGATAGTGATGCGCTCCAGCGGGCCAAAATTTCGGAAGAGCTGCGGGCCACGCGCAAGACATTTGGCCATGGCAGCATTAACGGTGCCCGGCGCACAGTCTTTGCCGAAGCCGGTGACTTTAAAGAGATCCCGGCCGAAGAGCTGGTAGCCAAAGAGCCGGTAACGGTGGTCTGCTCCGACATGGGCTGGATCAGGGCGATGAAGGGGCATATCGACCTTTCTACTGAGCTAAAGTTTAAAGACGGCGACAAGAACCGGTTCGTGTTTCATGCGCATACCAATGACCGTTTACTGGTGTTCGGCGAAAACGGTCGGTTCTATACGATCCTGACGGCTAATTTGCCCGGTGGGCGCGGCATGGGCGAGCCGATACGGCTGGTCATTGGGCTACCTAACGAGTCTGGGATTGTTGATCTGTTTATTCACAAGCCGGGGCAAAAACTGCTGGTGGCCTCTTCGGCGGGCGACGGATTTATCGTGCCCGAAGACGAGGTCGTGGCCCAGACCAAGGCAGGCAAACAGGTGCTAAATGTGCGCGGCGGTACAGTGGCCAAAGTTTGCCATCCTGTCAGCGGTGACCATGCGGCGATTGTTGGCGAGAACCGCAAAGTTGTGGTGTTTGCGCTCGATGAGCTGCCAGAAATGGGCCGCGGCAAAGGCGTGCGGCTGCAAAAATACAAAGATGGTGGTTTGTCGGATGCGACGACATTTACGCTTGCCGATGGCCTCAGCTGGCGGGACCCGGCTGGGCGGACCCGCAACCAGACCGAGCTTGGCGAATGGCTGGCCAAACGTGCCGCTGCCGGGCGCATGGCGCCACGCGGATTTCCGCGCGACAACAAGTTTAACTAAGCCCGCAACAGGCAAACTCTGCAACTGCGGCTTGAAATCCCTAACAAGAAGTTTTAGATGCCCGGCCATAACGACAACGGATCGCCGTTTGTCCAACTGGTATTGGGCAAGAGTTCCTGTTGTCTTTTATGGGCGCGTGTCGCCCGCATGAGCAATAGGCCGGGGCGCACCGCCATACAAATTTGGGGCGCGCACCCCCCATACAAATAAGGAGCCATCCCATGGCGAAGGCAAAGTTTGAGCGGACGAAGCCGCACGTAAACATCGGCACCATCGGTCACGTTGACCACGGTAAGACGACGCTGACAGCTGCGATCACCAAGTATTTTGGCGATTTCCAAGACTATGACAGCATCGATTCCGCCCCCGAAGAAAAAGCCCGCGGCATCACCATCTCAACCGCCCACGTTGAGTATGAAACCGAGGCCCGTCACTACGCCCACGTCGATTGCCCCGGCCACGCCGATTATGTGAAGAACATGATCACCGGTGCCGCGCAAATGGACGGCGCGATCTTGGTTGTGAACGCTGCCGACGGCCCAATGCCGCAAACCCGCGAGCACATTCTGCTCGGCCGTCAGGTTGGCATTCCGCACATGGTTGTCTACATGAACAAAGTCGACCAGGTCGATGATGACGAGCTGCTTGAGCTGGTTGAGATGGAAATCCGTGAGCTGCTCTCCAGCTACGACTATCCTGGCGACGACATTCCAGTGATCCAAGGCTCGGCTCTTGCCGCCCTCGAAGGCCGCGATCCTGAGATTGGTGAAGAATCCATCAAGAAGCTGATGACAGCTGTTGACGAATTTATCCCAACACCGGCCCGTGCGATCGACAAGCCGTTCCTGATGCCTATCGAGGATGTATTCTCGATCTCTGGCCGTGGTACTGTTGTAACCGGCCGTATCGAGCGTGGCGTTATCAATGTCGGCGACGAGATTGAAATCGTTGGCGTAAAGGACACCTCGAAGTCGACATGTACTGGTGTCGAGATGTTCCGCAAGCTGCTTGATCGCGGTGAAGCTGGCGACAATGTTGGCGTGCTGCTGCGCGGTGTTGACCGTGACGGCGTTGAGCGCGGCCAGATCCTGTGTAAGCCAGGCTCAGTTCTGCCGCACACAAAGTTTGAGGCTGAGGTCTACATTCTGACGAAGGAAGAGGGCGGCCGTCACACGCCATTCTTTGCCAATTATCGTCCGCAGTTTTACTTCCGTACAACTGACGTTACCGGCACAGTTACGCTGCCCACCGGCACCGAGATGGTTATGCCCGGCGACAACCTCAAGTTTGAAGTTGAGCTGATCTATCCAATCGCGATGGAAGACGGTCTGCGCTTTGCGATCCGCGAAGGTGGACGCACTGTGGGTTCAGGCATCGTGTCTAAAATCCACGCGTAA
>JAESRD010000307.1 GCA_016764835.1 Paracoccaceae bacterium
AGGTTCTGCTCGACAAGCACAATAGCGAGGTTTGTTTCACTGCGAATAGTGTCGAGCCTGTCGAACACACGCCGCACCAAAAGTGGCGCAAGGCCGAGCGACGGCTCGTCGAGCAATAGCAGCTCAGGGTCGGCAACAAGGCCACGGCCAATCGCCAGCATCTGTTGCTCGCCACCGCTGAGACGCCATGCTGAGCGGTCAACTTTTTCGGCTATTTCGGGAAACAGATCGAGCACCATTTCGATACGCTGTTTGCGGTCGGGCCCGCTTTTTTGGTAGCCACCAAGGATCAGGTTTTCACGTACTGTCATATTGCCGACAATTTCGCGGCCCTCTGGCACATAGACAATACCGCGCGCCACGCGGGTGCGGGTCGGTAGGGCGCTGAGGTTTTCACCTTTGAATTCGACATTGCCGCGGGCGGGGATCAGCCCCGCAATCGCCTTCATGATTGAAGATTTGCCAGCGCCATTTGCCCCAAGCAGGGCGATGACCTCGCCGGTTTTAACCGTGAAGTTAACATCACTGACAGCCGGTGAGCCTGCGCCATAGGCAACCGATAGGTTGGTTATTTTCAAAAGATCAGTCATCGTCGCTCCCTAGGTAAATACGAACGACATTGGGGTTTTCCCGCACTTCTTTTGGTGTGCCATCGGCCACTAATTCACCAAAATTCAAAACATAGATGCGGTCGCAAATGGACATGACGAGGTCCATGTCATGCTCGACGACAACCAAAACAAGATCGTTTGACGCAAGCTCTCGCAACACGGCCATTAGATCACTGGTTTCTGAATTGTTGAGGCCTGCGGCGGGCTCATCGAGCAGGAGCACAGAAGGATTGCCAACGATCGCACGCGCAATCTCGACGAGCCGCTGCATGCCCGGCGGCAAAGCGTCAGGCATCAGGTCACCCATCTCGGCCAAGCCAAGATCGGCCAGTGCCCGGTTGGCGTCTTGCGCCATGGCGGCCCATTCTCGCTGGCCGCGCGGCAAAGGCAGAAACGCATTGAGCCAGCCAGAATGATGGTTTCTGGCCACGCCGATCATCACATTCTCTCTGACGGTTAGGTCTGGGCAAAGGGCAACATGTTGAAAGCTGCGCACAATACCTTTGGCCGCGCGCATTGATGGCGGCAACCCGTTGAGCGAATTGCCCGCATAACCGATATTGCCCTTTTGCGGCGTGTATGCGCCAGTCAGGCAGTTAAACAGGCTGGTCTTGCCCGCGCCATTTGGCCCGATTAGCCCTGTGATTTCGCCAGCACGAAATTCAACATCAAGGTCTTTCAGTACTTTGATACCGCCGAAGGAAAGAGAAATACCCTCGCCACGCAGCGTGTTTGTTTGCGGCTCGGTCATCCGGCTTCCTTTCGCAATTTCATGGCCTTGCGGATACGTGGCAGGTGGTGGCCGATCAGGATCATACTCAAAAGAGCGATGCCGTAGAAAACCGGGATCCATGCGCCTGAGGCGGAGAGAAGATGCGGCACCAGCGTGACGAAGGCACCGCCAAGCAGCACCCGCGGCAGCGACAGCCCGTAAAAGCCAACAACAGAGCCGACGAGCAGGAAGATTGCCTGTGAGAAGGTAAACCCGCCGGGCGAAACCGTAGAGCCGGAAAAGGCGAGCGTCGCGCCACAAAGCGCGCCAATGCCACCGCTGATGCCCATGATCGAGATGCGGGCCCAGACCCGTCTTGTGCCAAATGCATCAGCGGCTGCGGAGTGGGTTTTGGCCAAGAGGAGCAACATGCCTTGGCGTGACTTTCGTAGACGCGCCACCAGATAGGTCGCGACCACCAGCATGAGGAGTGCAAAATAGTAGCGTTGCATCGACATCTCAAGAAACGAGACAATGGGCGTGGAGACGTAGAGCCCCTCATAGCCGCCGGTTATGCCGCCAAGGTTGTTGATTATCTCAGGCACAGCCAGGGCAAGGGCGAGTGTTGTCACCGCCAAGTAGATGCCCGAAAGGTTGCGCGAGGGCCAAGCGAAGATAACGCCAAAGGCGACACCGAGCAGCAGGGCCAAGGGCAGGCTGGCAAAGAGCGATAGCCCGTATTTTGCATCAAGCACGCCGACGGAATAAGCGCCCAGTGCGGTGAAAAACGTATGGCCAATGGAAACTTCGCCACCGTAGCGGACCAGCAGGCTGACCGCGAGCACGCCGATACTATTGGCAAAACACAGCCCCATAGTGAAGGTCCATGACCCGCCGAGCATGGCCGGTAAGAAGGCCAGCGCGATGATCAGCGCCAAGGTCGGCAAACTGCCGCTGGTGAGCTGTTTCAACATGCTGGTCTCAGAGGCGTTTGCGGGACGCTGCCCAAAGGTATCAGACACGGCTACCTCCTACTTTTTCAAGGATCCCATTGGGGAAGATGTTGAGGGCGACGAGGATAATGCCAAGCAAGAATGTGCTGCTATATTCAGGCGAGACATAGAAGGCGAAGAGGTTCATCAACACGCCAATGAGGACCCCGCCGACAAGGCTGCCGGGCAGGCTGGCAAACCCGCCAATGACCGCCGCAGCAAAAGCCTGCAACATGAAGGTTGAAACCGTGGTCACGCTGAGAAATGTGGTTGGCACGATCAGCAGCGCACCGATAACGCCTAGGATGGCGGCGGTGATCCAAGCGAAGTAATGCACGGAGCGCAGGTTTAGGCCGCATACTTCTGCCGCGAAGGGGTTTTCGGAGATCGCGCGAAAGGCGATGCCGAGTTTGGTAAAGTCGATCACGAAAAACAGCGCGCCGATGGTGATGACAGTCACCGCAAGCACGGTGAGGTCATAGCCGGTAACAAACAGCCCGAGGACAGAGACCGCAAAGCGCGGGATAGGCAGATCTAGACTGACGATATCAGGGCCAAAGATCAGCAGTGTGGCGCCTTGGGTGATCAGGCCAAAACCGAGTGTGGCAATGGTTGAGGTCAGATCAGACTCGAACACTAAGGGCGAGATTATGGAATATATCAGAAAGGCGATTGCCACAGCGCAGAGCATGGCCAGCAACGTGGCTGCCCCCCATGAAAGGCTCATGAGCACACCGCTCGACAGGCCATAGACGAGAAAAGCGGTAAAGCCCGCAACGTTGCCATGCGAAAAGTTCACGACCTTTGAGCATTTGAAAATCATCACCAGACCAAGCGCGCCGAGCGCATAGAGACAGCCGACAATCATGCCCGACCAGACCAGCGGGAACAGATCCCGGGCAAGTGTGTTTAAGAACGCGCTCATTGCTCCTCCTCCGGCATTGTGCCGTTTTCAACCAGTTGAATCACGCCCGGGAAATACCGCCCACCGAGGCCATTTTCGACCGCAGCCTGATAGTATTCTTTGATCTTGGCCGCAGCGGGCAGGGCGACGCCAGTTTCGGCGGCAAGATGAAAGACGTAGTCAATATCTTTAAGCACATATTCCGGCGGAAATGACTTATCTGGGAAATGGCGCGGGGCCATTGCTTTGCGCCCGTGATTGCGCAGCACAAAACTGTCACCAGAACCTTTTGAGACCGCATCAAGCAGGGTGTTTGCGTCAACGCCGGCTCTTTCACCAAGCACGATCATTTCCGCCAGCGCCACGGTGTTGGCAAAGACCAACATGTTATTGGCCAGCTTGAGCACCTGCCCGGCGCCGACCGCCCCGCCATGGGTCACGTCAGAGGCAATATAGTCGAACAGCGGGCGAATGCGGGCATAAAGCGGGTC
Source organism: Paracoccaceae bacterium (assembly GCA_016764835.1). Next base: position 3,711 of record JAESRD010000307.1, read on the forward strand.
GGGCGCGCCGACCATAATGCTCAGCTTGCCCTGTTGCGCGGCTTCTCTGGTGCGGGCCACTGGCGCATCGGCAAATGCGATGTCGTTGGCGGCCAATATTGCTTGGGTTTCACGGGCTGAGGCGACGGTTGTTGTGGACAGATCAACCACCGCTGTGCCGGGCCGAGCTGCGCCGACGAGCATTTTGGCCACGGCCTGCACTTGCGGCCCACCGGGTAATGACAAGCAGATGATATCAGCCTCACCCGCCAGCTGTTCAACTGTGGCGCAGGCTTCGGTCTTGGTGTCAGCGAGAGCGGCCAGAGCGTCTGACGACAGATCATGTACCAAAACGCGGCCGCCGTGTTTTTGGGCAATGTTGCGGCACATGGGGCCGCCCATAACGCCCAGTCCAATGAAGCCTATCGTTTCATAATTTTGCATCATATCAGTCCATTAACATCCCGCCGTTCACGTCGAGAACGGTGCCGGTGATCCAATTTGATGCAGGCGAACAGAGAAACAAAATTGCCTGTGCAATATCTTCGGGTTGGCCAAAACGGCCAAGGGGCACATTGCCATGCGGGGTGGGGGCTGCGCGCTGGGTTACGGTTTCCCACATTGGGGTTTCAACCGGGCCTGGGGCGATCGTGCTAGCATAGATGCCTTTATCTGCACCGGCTTTGGCGACCCATTTCATCAGCCCATGCACGGCTGACTTTGCGGCCACATAAGACGGGCCAGAAGCCACGCCGCCAATTTTTGCGGCGATTGAACCCACGGCGACAATCTTGCCCATGCGCTGTTCGGCCATGATAGGGAAAATTGCGCGCAAAGGGTTCACAACGCCCATCAGGTTTACATCGAGCATCGACTGCCATTCATCATCGGTCGAATCGACCAGATGTTTGTGAGAAATTGTGCCAGCGCAAAGCACAAGAATATCAATCCTGCCATGCTGCTTTTGAGTATCGGCAATGACCGATTTGGTATCCTTAGCCGAGGTTACATCATAGCGTAGGTAGCTGACATTGGCGGCGTCGAACTCAGCGTGGTCTGCAAGGTCGGTGGCCACAACTGTTGCACCGGCCTCTGCCAGAGCCAATACTGTGGCTCGGCCAATGCCCCCGGATGCCCCGGTGACAAGGGCGACTTTACCGTCAAGCCGCGCAGGTCCGCTTACTGGAATGGATGGCATTCTAATTTTCCGAACTAAATGTTGTAGAAAGCGCTCGCCAGCATTGCTGCCGGCGAGCGCGGTGAAGGTTTATTCCGCTGCTGCTGTGTCAAACACGACCGCAGGGTAGGGCTGAAATTCCCGCACGAGGACAAAGTCGCCATCCTTGTACTGAATGATACCTTCTTGCCGCGTGCCGCGGTGGTCATCCGGCTCAAACGTAACGCCACGCGCGCCGCCAATTGCCGCATTTTCCATGGTATTCATCACAGTGATAAGGTTCTCACGGGTGATGTCCATGCCGCTATCGAGCAGCAGCTGGAAGCCATGATGGAACAATGCCGCATTGCTCCAGCCGTTCAGGCCAAGCACGCCAAGTGGGTCGCCGGGGAAGAACTCTTCGACGGCGGCACGGTACGCCACAACTTCGGGCTCATCGCTAGAAACTGGCAATAGCCAAGACGAAAAGTGGACGCCTTCAAGCAGATCACCGGCCAAGTTTAGCGTCGACGGGTCGGCGGTAAAGAACGGCGCAAACCATTCAACATCTAGTGCTTGCAGATCGGCGGCCCGCAGGGCACCGGCAAGGTTGGCATTGGAACCAAAGAGGATAACAGCCTCGGCTCCCGAATTGGCCACGCGGCGGATATGAGCGCTGAAGCTGGTTGTTGAAACATCAAACGGGATGGACTCAACAGCCTCCATGCCCAGATCTTCCATATAAAGATCAAAACCGCGCTTGGCCGACCGTCCCAGCTCGTCATTCTCCCAAAGAAGAGCCACCTTGGTCAAATCAAGCCCGTTTACAGCATAGTCGAGGCTGGAAGCTGCCGACCAGCCATAGTCAGGCAGCAGCGGAAATACTGAGGGCTCAACGAAGAACACGCTGGCGCCGCCAACCGGGCCGATGATGGGAATGCCAGCCTCATTGGCATAGGGGATGACGGCAACATTGGTTGCAGTGCCAAGCGGGGCTGCAAGCGCAAAGATCTCGTCATCCTCAACCAATGAGCGGGCAACCGCGACGCTGCGCGCCGGATCATAGCCATCATCGCGGGTGATGAAGTTAAAGGTCCAGCCGTCTACTTCGCCTGTTTCGTTTAGGCGCATGAAATATGCTTCTGACGCGTGAGTCAGTGTTGCATAAAACGGTACCGGCCCGGTGATCGGGGTAAACGCCCCAATCGTGACAATCTTATTTTCCGTGTCTACGCCAACCTCGTCGGCCAACGCCGGCATGGCCGTAAAGGCACTAACCATTATGGCGCTTGCAGCCACTTTCTTCCAATTTCCGATAAGCATCGAAACTCCTCCCTGTGACAGTGTCGTTAATCGTTCGATCTTCTGATCGGCGTTCTAGCCGACATGTGCATGATGCATTGTAGAGCTGTAATGTCAACAATCTACATTAAACAATAGCTCATAAACTGAGAAATTGATGAATCAACATGGTGGCTTCTCTTAACATTGCCACCAAAGAATGCATGATGCATTATACTGTTGGCAAGGAAAATATTTGCAAACCGGGTCAAACAAATGATCTCAACTCATGGTTAGGAGAAAAACTTAATGGAAACTGGTATACTTAGCGGCAAGATGGTGGTCGAACTTGGCAGCATGATTGCGGCACCATATGGGACGCATCTGCTCAATCAGCTTGGCGCTGAGGTCATCAAGATTGAACCCCCTGGCGGCGAAACCACGCGCAAACTGGTCAGAGGCGGCCCGAGCGGCAGCTATTTGGCATTTAACTATGGCAAGCGCAGTCTATGTCTTGATCTGTCGAACGAGGCAGGACGTTCGGTTTTTGGCAGGTTGATCAAGCAAGCTGATATTGTTGTGCAGAACTTATCACCCAGTGCCGCGCGCAAGTTGGGGGTAACATTTGAGGACTGCAATGCACTCAACCCCAATATCATATATTGTCATATAAAAGGCTATGGCGCCGGCCCTCTGGCCGAAAAAGTAGCCTCAAATCCTATCGCCGAAGCCGCGACTGGCATAATGTATCATAATAGGCCAGAAGGCCGCCCAGCACGACTTGGCCCATCATATCACGACCAGTTTGCCGGGTGTTATGCGGCAATTGCCGTGCTTTCGGCGCTGATGTCAGACCGATCAAAAGCCAAGCGCAACATTGATATCGGTCTCTATGAGACTGGCCTGCATATTGCCGCGCGCGATCTTTTGGGTGTTCAACTCAAAACGCAATTGCTTGGGCGTGCCGAGCAAGAGCCATCGGCTGAGTTTAGCATTCCGGGCTACGGGGCCTATGAGACTGGTGATGGCCGGTGGCTGTATTTGGTGATGTTAAACGATGAACATTGGCGTCGATTCTGCCGGGCAACAGATATTGAAGCATCGGATGAATATGCGAATCTGCGGCAGAGGCGGCGCAACCGTGAGGCTGTAGAAGCAATCGTTTCAACCGCTGTGGCGGCACATACTTTTGATGCGCTGACGAAGCGGCTTGATGCGCAGGGGGTCGGCTTTACTGAAGTTTTGCCGCTCGACCGGGTATTGCAGAGCGCGCAAGCACAAGCGCCTGACAAGCTATCTGAATTTGCGTTTGGCGATTACGCGTTTGAAACGCCAAACCTCCCTTTGGGGCCGCTGCTTAGTGAGGCGGCTGAGACCTTGCCGCCGCCATTATTGGGCGAACATACCAAAGAGCTTCTGGCTGAATTTGGCTATTCTGACAGCGATATTGAGATACTTGTGCAATCAGGCGCAGCAATTGCCTCTGATCATGATGCGCCACTTTGGGCGCCGCCGAGAAAGGCTGAATAGCTGCGGCGGCCTTATTTATGCGCACCTATCGGTAATCGTAGATTGTAGACAGTTGACAAATTGGCATCGAATTTTGTACACCAAAGATCACCTAATGAGAGTACAGGCATGCCGCATAAGCCACAAAGCGACGTTAAACGCAGCCACGATCCTGCCGAGCGCAGGCGCATTTTCAGGGCAATGGTAGAAGCGCGCTCTGCGGTTTTACTGCCGGGTGCGGCCAATGCGCTATCAGCGCGGATTATTGAAGATCTGGGCTTTGGCGCTGTTTATCTGACCGGGGCAGGGCTGACCAATATGCATCTTGGTCAGCCCGATCTTGGGCTGGTGACTGCATCAGAACTTGTGGAAACAACGGCCCGCATATCGGATGTTTGCCAAATCCCACTGCTCGTGGACATGGATACAGGCTTTGGCAACGCGCTGAACGCTTACCAGACTATGCGCCGGTTAGAGCAAGTTGGCGCCGCCGCGATCCAGATCGAAGATCAGGTATTTCCCAAAAAATGCGGCCATTTTTCTGGCAAAGCGGTGGTGCCTATTGACGAGATGCTGGGCAAGATCAAGGCCTGCCTCGATGCGCGCCAAGATGAGAACACCGTGATTGTTGCGCGCACAGATGCCCGCGCGATCGAGGGCATGCCAGCGGCATTGGAACGGGCGCAGCGGATGGCTGAGGTCGGCGCTGATATGGTGTTTGTCGAGGCTCCAAAATCGCTAGGCGAAGTGCAGCAAATTGGCGGGCTTGCAGCGCCGCAAATTATTAACCTTGTCGTTGGTGGGCAAACCCCAATGATTGAGCGCGATGTGTTGCATGCGGCTGGTTTCTCGTTTGTGTTGTTTGCCAATGCTGGGCTGCAAGCGGCGGTCTTGGCAATGCAAGAGGTTCTTGGGTCGCTGTATCAGACAGGTTCGCTGGCGGCAGTGACCGACCGAATGGCAAGTTTCTCAGAGCGACAAAGGCTTGTCGGTAAGCCAGAATTTGATGCGCTATCGGCCAAGTATGAAGGCAAATATTTCATAAATCCAAAGGCTTAGACATGGCTTTGCTCAGTATTCCTGCGTTTTTCATGCGCGGCGGAACATCCAACGCGCTGGTTTTTGCGCAAGCCGACCTACCTGACAGCCGGGCTGATTGGGACGCAATCTTTTTGGCGGCTATGGGCTCGCCAGACGGGTTTGGGCGGCAGCTTGACGGTATGGGCGGCGGGGTTTCATCTTTGTCAAAGGTCTGCGTGCTCAGCCCGCCAAGCCGGGCGGACGCTGATGTTGACTTTACATTTGCCCAAATAGCGGTGGGCGAGGCGCGGGTAGATTATGCTGGCAATTGCGGCAATATGATTTCAGCCGTGGGCCCGGCGGCGCTTGAGTTGGGGCTGGTTACCGTGCCAAATGGCAGCGATGCGTCGATACGCATTCACAACACCAACACCGCCAAGATTATCGTCAGCAGTTTTCCTGTATGCGACGGGAAGCTGAAGCCGCAGGGCGATTTGCACATTGACGGTGTGTCTGGCGGTGCGGCGCCGATTAAGCTCGACTTTTTGGAGCCGGGCGGGGCGCGGACTGGCGCTCTTTTGCCCACCGGATCGGCGATAGACATGCTTGACTTTGGTGGGTCACAAATACGCGCCAGCCTGATTGACGCGGCTAATCCTTGTGTTTTTGTGGCGGCCTCAGATTTGGCTCTGGCCGCCACCGAGCATCCAGATGAGCTGGGTGCGCATGCAGTGTTTTTGCAGAAAATGGAGGCGATACGGCAGGCAGGCGCTGTTCGAATGGGGATGGCCAAAAGTTTGACCGCCGCGGCGCAGATGCCTAGCGTCCCTAAAGTTGCCATTGTCGGGCCACCAGCGCAGGCAAGCACCTTGTCGGGCAGCACCGTTGGCCGTGCCGATATGTCGTTGACCGTGCGCATGCTGTCGATGGAGCTGCCGCACCGCGCGGTGCCGGTCACGGGGGCAATCTGCTTGGCGCTGGCGGCGCGTGTGCCGGGGACAATCCCGCATCAGCTTTGCCGGAAGGGTACAGGCGCAATGGTCATTGCCCACCCATCGGGCACGATCCTTGTTGATGCAGCGGTCGAGACCCGCGCCGGCCAGATACACGCGATTAGCGGTACTGTGTTCCGAACGGCGCGGATGCTGTTTTCGGGCCAGGTCCATTACCGACTGGCCTGACGCAGGGCTGTTAGGCCGCCACGCCGCAGTATTTGGCGGCACTTTCGCCAGCGAGCTTGCCAAAGACCGAGCCAGACATCAGGCCGGTGCCGCCGGGGTAGTTTTCATAAAACAGCCCACCAACCAGCTCGCCCGCTGCATAGAGGCCGGGAATAGACTGGTCGGTCATGTCCTGCACTTCGCCATCGGTATTGATCTGCAATCCGCCGAAGGTGAATGTAATACCGGTGGTGCAAACATAGGCCTCATAGGGGGGTTGGTTGATCGGCAATGCCCAATTTGATTTGGGCGGCTCAATCCCGTCTGTGCCAACCTTGTCCAGAATGGCCGGGTTATAATCGCTGCCGTCTTGGCAGGCGGCATTATAGGCATCTATGGTCTCAACCAGCTTTTGCGGGTCGATCTCCAGCTGTTCGGCCAGCCCTTCAATCGTGTCTGACACAGCCTTGGTTACTTCGCGAATGCGGTATTCTTCACGCAGCCTGTGGATCGTCTGCTGATCAAAAATTTGAATAGCGGTCCGGTTTGGTTGGTCCATGATCTCGCGGCCGTATTTGGCGTAAGTCAGGTTGCGGTAATCCGCTCCTTCATCGACAAAGCGTTCGCAGTTGATGTTGACCATTATGCCCAGCGGATAGGAGTGTTTTTGGAAATTATCGAGCACCCAGCGGTCACCATATGGCGGCGCCGAGATATCCCATTCGCAGGCGTGGCAGGATGACCAATTACCGAAAGGTTTGGCCCCGATATCAAGCGCCATGTTAATGCCTTCGCCCATATTGTGACGGGTGCCGCGCACCCGGCAAAGGTCCCAGCCGGGGCCGAGGTAGCGCGCCCGCATTTCGGGGTTTGACTCGAAGCCACCACAGGCAAGGATCACCGATTTGGCGGTAATCTCGCCGTAGCCTTCTTTGGTGCGGGTTTTTACGCCCGTCACCACCCGATCGGACGACTGGATCAGCCCAATAGCGGCTGTGCCATAGCGTATTTCGACGCCCATCTTCTCGGCCCGCATAATCTCGGCCTCGACAAGCCCGGCACCGCCGCCGACAGCCTCAATATTCACGCCACCGTAAAAGTGATGCTTGCCATCGACCAAAAATGACTGACGGCCGAACATTGGCACAAAGCGGATAGAGTGGCTGCGCAGCCACGCCATTGTTGCCCGCGAATTATCGACAAGTAGGTTTGCCAGCTCTTCATCGCATTGATAACGCGTCACTTCTCGCATTTGGTCCATGAAAAATTCGCGGCTATGCGTGGGTAAAACGATCATCTCGCGCTCAGCGTTTGACAGGTCGGTCAAAATATCTTGCGACACATCTTCGAGACCCTCATGAGCGAACCTAAAGCCACCAGCAGTGAAATACGAGTTGCCGCCACGCTCATCTTCGGGCGCCCGCTCGAGCACCAAAACCTTAGCGCCGTTTTCGCTGGCTGATAGGGCAGCACAAAGAGCGGCATTCCCTGCGCCGACTACAATGACATCAAATCCACTCACGTTTTCACTCCTATAATTGTGCTGGATTGCGGATGTTTCCACCGCACCAGCTTGGCTTTTGTTAGATTGTAGACAGTTGACAGTCAAGATCAAAGGGTGCAGTTAGAGGAGGCAAAGCGGCCAAGCTGCCGTCTTTAGGCGAGGGGGATTTTGTGAAAAAATTTGGGCTTTTCATCGATGGGGGTTGGACGCAGCCTGGTCAGGGTGCAACATTCCAGTCCTTCAATCCCTATACTGGCAAGGCTTGGGCTGAACTGCGCGAAGCGAGCGAGGCCGAGGTTGGCTGCGCCGCCGAGGCCGCCGCACAGGCGCAGCCGGCTTGGGCGGCGACCAGCGGCGTTGATCGTGCGCAAATATTGAACCGAGCGGCGGATATATTGGCCGCCAATGCTGATAATATGTCGGTGGTCGAGTCGACTGACAATGGCAAAATCATCCGCGAAACCCGCTCGCAGATGCTCTATGCTGCCCGGCTTTTTCGGTTTTTTGCAGGCTATGCTGACAAGCTTTACGGCACGACCATCCCGCTCGATCAGCCGTCAATATTAGATTACACGATCCGCGAGCCGCTTGGCGTTGTTGGCCTGATCACTGCTTGGAACTCGCCGATTACACTATTGTGCAACAAGCTGCCTGCCGCTTTGGCTGCGGGCAATACCGTGGTTATCAAACCCTCTGAACATGCCTCTGTCTCTACGCTGGAATTGTGCAAATTGCTGGACGAAGCGGGCATGCCCGCCGGTGTTGTCAACGTGGTTACGGGCGCTGGGGCGACAGGGGCTGCGATTGTCGCGCATGACAAAATTGCCAAAGTCAGCTTCACGGGCAGCGCTGATGTTGGCCGAAAAATTGCCGCCGCAGCTGGTAGCTTGCTTAAGCCCATGGCCTTAGAGCTTGGCGGCAAATCGCCAAATATCATTTTTGATGACGCCAATGTTGAGGCCGCAACCGTTGGCGCTTTGGCAGGTATCTTTGGCGCGACCGGGCAAACCTGTGTCGCGGGTTCGCGGCTTTTGGTGCAAAAGGGCCTGTACCACGAAATTGTCGACCGTTTGTCTAAGCGCGCGCGCATAATTCGGCTTGGCGACCCGCTTGATCCGGCATCAGAGATGGGCACGGTGGCCAACCAGACGCAATTTGACCGGATCATGGCGGCGATCGCCTTGGCCAAGCAAGATGGCGCGCAGTTAGTCGCAGGCGGTGGCCGGGCGCAGGGCGCGGGGCTGGGCAACGGATTATTTGTCGAGCCGACGATTTTTGCCGAGGCTCGCAATGACATGGAACTCGCCCGGTCGGAGATATTTGGCCCAGTTCTGGCAGTGATCCCGTTTGAGACCGAAGCCGAGGCGGTGGCAATAGCAAATGACACCGAATTTGGGCTGGCATCGGGCATTTGGACCCAAGACATATCGCGCGCAATGCGGTTGGTGCCGCAGATGAAATCGGGCGTGGTCTGGGTCAACACCTACCGTATGGTTACGGCGCAAGCGCCCTTTGGCGGCGTTAAGCAAAGTGGCTATGGCCGCGAACGCGGTGAGCAGGGCATCTATGAATTTACCACGACCAAGAATGTAATGATCGACTATTCGGGCGAAATTCGCGACCCGTTTGCAATAAAAATTTAGAGCGTAGGCGCTGAAAGGGACAAAATGAAAATCGACGGCGGAAAATTCATGATCACCGGTGGCGTCAGCCTGATTGGCTCGCATGTGGCAGAGCATTTGCTCGCGGCGGGTGCGGCTGAAGTGGTCCTGTTCGACAATTACTCGCTCGGCACCACGGATATGATTGGGCATATCCTTGATGACAGCCGGGTTAAGCTTGTGCGGGGCGATATTACCCGGATCAACGAGTTGTACGATACGCTCGAGGGTGTTGACGGTATTTTTGCCATTGCCGGTTTCTTGACCCTGCCGTTCAGCCAAAACCCGGCATTGGGGATCACGGTCAACGCACTTGGCCATGTAAATGTGCTCGAAGCGGCGCGGTATCGTGGTGTCAAAAAGGTCATTTTTTCATCATCAGTTGCCACATATGGCGACCCTGGCCCTGGTGTTATCGACGAAACGATGCCGTTTAATTTTCATTCGATGACGCCGCCGGGCGTGCTTTATGGCAGCACCAAGATCATTGGCGAACAACTTGGCAGGCTTTATTCTGAGCGCTACGGCATACAATCTGTGTCCTTGCGTTATTCGACGGTTTACGGCGAAAGGCAGCATTATAGAGGCGTCAATGCGCTCTATATTATTGATACATATGACAAATTGGTCAAGGGCGAGCGACCGTCTATGCCGGGCGATGGCAGCGAGGTGCATGACTATATCCATGTTGCCGATGTGGCGCGGGCCAACTTGATGGCCATGCAAAGTGATGTAACCGGCGAAGCGGTGAATGTGGCTACCGGCACAGCGACAAACCTCAACCGCTTGTTTGAAATCGTTGCGGGGTTGGTTGGGTCTGACCTCAAGCCGATCTACGGGGCAAGCAGCGAGGCGGTCAGGGTGACGACCTCCAGCGCGCTGGATTTTGACATTGGCAAAATCGACCGATTGATCGGCTGGAAGCCCGAAATATCCATCGAGGATGGGATCGGGCGGCTGGTGCGCTGGCTTGAAACACAAAGCTAATGCGCGCGCAACAGGAGCACAAGATGACAGAAAAAGTAGAAGGCGGGCCATCCGCAAGTCTGGCTCGCTTTGCCGCCAGTACAAGTTTTGCCACCATCCCGGCCGAGGTTCTTGAGCGGGCGCGTATTCACATACTCGACGGGATCGGGCTGGCTTTGGCGGCCACGGCATTTCCCTTTGCGCCGCCGACGCTGGCGGCAGTGGCCGAGTTGGCTGGTGGTGCGGGCGGCTGCTCAATTATTGGCAGCAATCTACGTGCGCCGCCGCGCGATGCGGCAATGGCCAATGGCATTTTGGTGCATGGGCTCGACTATGACGACACCCATTTGCGCGCCATTGTTCACCCAACGGCGGCCGTTTTGCCCGCTGTTTTGGCGGTGGCCGAAGACAAAGATCTATCTGGCGCTGCGGCGCTGACCGCCTTTTGCATCGGCATGGAAGCGGCTATCCGCATCGGGGCTGCGGTTAACGGCGGTTTCCATCATACTGGGTTTCACGCCACCGGCGTGGTGGCCCATTTCAGCTCTGCTTTGGCCGCTGGGCGGCTCATGGGGGCAAGCCAAGACAACCATGTAAACGCACTTGGCATTGCTGCGAGCACGGCGTCGGGGGTTCAGGTCTTTTTGGAAGAAGGTGCATGGACCAAGCGGCTGCATCCGGGCTGGGCGGCGGCGGGCGGCATTACTGCGGCGACATTGGCGCGCCACGGATTTGTCGGGCCAACGCGGGCCTTGGAGGGGCGGTTTGGTCTGTTTGAAACCCATCTGCATACCCATATTGCCGATGTTGAGATGGGGTATTTGAGCGCGGGCCTAGGCGATGAGTGGATGATGGCGGATACGGCGCTCAAGCCCTATCCGGTTTGTCACTTTATCCACGGTGCGGCAGATGCGGCGCTGGAACTGCGCAGTGAATGCGAAGGCTCTGCGATCGCAGCGGTTGAAATATTCTTGCCACCGGACACGCTTAAAATTGTGGCAGAGCCGATTGAGCATAAACGCAAGGCCAAGAATGAATATGAGGCCAAATTCAGCGCGCCGTTCGTCGTGGCCTCAACCTTGTTAAAGGGGCGGTTTGGTTTGGCTGACCTAACAGAGTCGGCGATCGCTGACCAAGCTGTTCAAGATCTTGCGGGCCGCTGCACCTGCTCCCCTGATCCAGACACCCGTTTTCCCGACTATTTCTCTGGTGGGGTTACGGTGACAATGGCTGATGGCAGGCAAATCTCACGCCATGTCGCGGTTAATAGCGGCGCAGGCGAAAAGCTGATGACCTTGGATCAAACCACCGAAAAGTTTCTGCAAAATGCCTGCCTTGCTATCAGCGAGAGCAAGGCGATGCGGGTCCGAGATGCGGTGGTAAACCTCGCCAACAGGTTGGTTGGCGAGTTGATGGCGCTCTTGCGGCACTAGGCTTCGGTGCCCGATGCGGCCAGCTCGGCCTGCCGGTCCATGGCCAGCTTGGCGTGAATACGGGCATTACAAATATGGGTCCGCATGGCCTTTTCGGCTTGGTCAGGGTCGCCGGTTGATAGGGCATCAAGAATTGCATGATGCTCTTTGAGCGCCTGCGCGGCCCGCCCGGACATCGTTGATGATTTATAGCGGTAAAGCCGCAGCAAGTCATACAAATCCCCCGAAATCACCGACACGAGGTAGTCGTTCCTTGATTCTTTGGCGATGCGGAAGTGAAAATCAAAGTCGCCGGATTGTTGGTAATAGCCTTCGCCCAAAACCACTTCACTATGCGAGGCATGATCGGCCAAAAGGCTGCGCAGCTGGTCTACGCCTTCTGGCGAAATGCGCTCAGCGGCGAGACGGCAGGCCATGCCTTCTAATGCTTCGCGCACGGTCAATAACTCGTCCAGCCGCTGGGGGGTCAGTTCAACAACGCTGACGCCAATATTGGTTTTGCGCTCCAATAGACGCCTGCCTTCGAGTTGCCTAATAGCTTCTCGCAAGGGGCCCCGGCTAATGCCAAATTCGGTCGCAAGGGCTTGCTCTCTCAGCCATTCACCGGGCGCTAACTCGCCCCCAAAAATTGCGGCTTCAAGTCGCTCCGTCACGGCATCGACAAGAGATTTTGCCTCAATTTTCTTTGCCATGAGCTGGCTCCTGTTGGGCTGGCATCGGCCAGTTATTGACCGTGTTGATTGTAGACAATAAATCAAGCTGCCGCGCGTATCAAGCCGAAGGACAATTGCGGAAAATTTTGTAGAGCGAACGCAAAGATTGGCGGAAATGGCCTCGTCCTATTGTTAGCCGAAAGTTGCGGCCCAAGTTGGTAATATGTCTGCAGAGTGAGGTTGGGCAGCGTAAACGCCTCGGGCTATGGCCCGCGAAAGGCAAACGGCGGCGACGGAACCAAGTTGAGACAGCTGCGCCGGGCTTTGTCGGTCTAGCGGTTTTTGCCCCGATGACAGGGCAAAAATGAGGTCGCCATCTTGGGGCGTGTGGGCGGGCACTATTGCCCGCGCTATCCCATCATGGGCGGCAATCGCCAACCTGTAGCACTCGGCCTTTGTTAGGTCTGCATCTGTCGCCACGATTGCGATTGTCGTGTTGCCATCACCCGTGCCCAATAGGGTGGCCTTGGTCTGTGGCGCTAAGCCGTTATGGCCGCTTTGTTGGCTGGCGGGCCGACCGCCAAACTCATTGTTCTGCTCAAACGGCGCGGCCCAAAAACTTCCTTTGGCCGATGAAACAGCTGAGCCGACCGGATTGACAGCAACCAACGCAGCCACTGTGAACTTACCCAAGGTCGCTGAAGCAGATCCTAATCCACCTTTAAAATCAGCTGTGAGCGCGCCATATCCGGCGCCGGCCGTACCAAGCGCGAATGTGTCGGAAGCGGCTTCAAAAGCCATTTTGCCTAAGACAGAATAAGGGTTTGCCTTCCAGTTTTTATCCCCGCCATTTAGCAGATCAAACAAGATGGCACCGGGGACAATGGGCACTCTTACATTGCCCACTGGGTATCCACGGTTGTTCTGAGCCAATGCGTCGACGACCCCGGAGCATGCATCAAGGCCAAATGCAGAGCCGCCCGACAAGACCAACGCATCTATTTTTTGAACAGTTTTATCAGGTGCGAGCAGTTCGGTGTCGCGGGTGCCAGGTGCGCCGCCCATAATGTGAACTGACGCTGTCATTGGTGTGTCGCAAACAACAACAGTGACGCCAGAATTTAAATCTTGATCCGCTGCATTGCCAACGCGCAAGCCCGGAACATCCGTGATCAAATTGTTAGAGCAGTTCATGTTTTTTATCTTTCCCAAAAGCTCTTGTCATTGCTTTTCATCGGCGCTGTTTGCGGTGCTAATTTCCACATATGGCTTGATCCACAAGAACAATTATATGCCTAACGATTATGCTGGACGATGAACAATGTGTCCATAAATGTGAGCAAATGGTGGGGTCGGAAATGGCCAAACCGACGAATTGCGTGCTCGATTTTGCATCAGCTCTGAAGGGGTCTATTTCAGCACATATTTTTGGTGATTATTGTGCTGATGTGGGCATTGTTTCTCATATCCGACCCCACGCCAATCGTCGGGTTCATGGGGCTACTGCCGAATTGGATAGGGCGCTTACTGTTGCTTGGGTTCTCGTCCAGAATGCGTCCAGTTCGGCGAAATAGCGTCGCGTGGTGCGGTAAGCGCTTCTTCGGATAGGAACTTGGTCGACGACCAGCCACCGTCGACGGCGAGGATTTGCCCGTTTATCCAGCCTGAGGCTGGAGACGACAAGAACAAGATAGCTTGGGCAACATCTTCAACTCTGCCATGCCTTGGGCTGGGCGTCATATCATCATTCATCCGCCGAAAGCCCTGATCATCCAAGCGGTGCATTGTCATCGGTGTGGGGATGACACCCGGCGCCACAGCATTGGAGCGAATACCGGCAGAGCCGTATTGACAGGCCATATGCAAAGTTAGCCCGTTGAGACCCGCCTTTGCCGCCGAATATGCGCCGCCGCGCAGCCCGCCAGTCAGCGCGTAGGTCGATGAGACATTTACGATCGTCGCCTCATCACCAAAAGCAGTGAGGGCTTCGCGGGCCATACGGAACGGGGCACGCAGCATGACGTTGAGAAATATATCAAGTGTTTCATCATCGGTTGTGTGCACAGGCTGCGGGCTGCCGATGCCCGCATTATTGACCAAATGGTCTAACCGACCAAAGCGCTCAAGCGCAAAAGCAACGGCCCGTTGGGGTGCGTCATCCGCGGTGATATCACATGAAATGGTGGCGATCGGGGCGGGTAGATCGGCACAAATTTTTGCGGCCTTAGCCAGCTTGGCCTTGTCTCGCGCCACACCAACCACCGCTATGCCAGCGTTTAGAAAGGCTTGTGCCGTGGCCAGCCCAATGCCGCTGGAAACGCCTGTGATCAGGGCGACACGCATCAAGTATCCTCTCGGGTTGGTGCCATTGGCGCCGGCAGTGCCAGAAAATCGGTTTGGCCGATGAGCTGGCGTAACACATGCGCTTGTTTGAGAAACAAATGCGCGTCGGCCTCGGCAGAAAAGCCAATACCACCATGGATTTGGATGCAAATACGCGCGTTTTCCAACGCAACATTGGGGGCAATGCGCGCCAGCGCGGCGGTTTGAAAAGCGGCGTCTTCGCTTTGCTTGCCCACGGCTATTGCCGCCATATCAAGTTGCGCTGACAGTTTCTCCACGCCGAGCGCCATATTCGCACAATGGTGCTTTATGGCCTGAAATGACCCGATTGGCCTGCCAAATTGCTCGCGGATTTTTGCATATTCCACCGCCAGATCACGCGCGCCCTCGGCCACACCGAGCAGCTGCGCCGAGACCAATATTTGCGCGGTTTGGGATGTCTGCGCTTTAGCAACATTGTTGCTTTTTGGGGCGGGCAAGGAGGCTATTGCAAAGATAGGCTGCCCCTGCGCCATCGCGGCTTTGCGGTCGCGGTTAACCTGTGAAATATCGATCAATTGCATCGTATCATGCTGACGAATGATGCCGAGCACCGCCGCGCCATTGCCAAGCAGCAAGATCCCATTTTTTGTTTTGACCATTGCTGAAACACTGGTTTGGCCCTCAGTAATCTTGACGGCTTGTTCCAATTGTCCATTGTCCAACGCTATCCGCGCGGCGATAGGGGCGGCCAGCGCCGCGGGTGAGATCAGATGTCTGCCCAGCTGAACATGCAATAGTGCTTCATCCAACAGGGTGAAACCAGCGCCGCCATGCGCTTCAGGCAGGGCGAAAGCAAATGCGCCAAATGCGACCAAAGGCGCCAGCGATTCAGCGGTTGCAGGGCCGCGCAACCGGCTGAGTGGATAATGCTCGGCCAACATGGCGCGGCAAGCATCATGGATTTGGCGTTGGTCTTCGGTTTGGTTCAGATCAAAGCTCAAGCCCGCGGCTCCCTTGGCAGGCCGAGAATGCGCTCAGCAATGATGTTGCGTTGAATTTCTGCTGTGCCACCGGCAATGGTCTCGCTGTAAGATTCGAGGTAATCATGCACCATCGGCCCATCGAGCAGCGCCTCTGCCCCTAAAGTGTCAATCGCAGTTCGGTGAATGCGCTGTGCCAGCTCTGCAAATGTCAGCCGTATAAGCGAGCCGTCAAACGGCGTGCCGCCGTCGCGCAGTACGGCGCGATAAGTCATAGCGCGCAGTGCCGCCGCCTCGGCCCGTAGGTCTGCCAACTGCTCAGATAGCGCTGTGCCGGGCTGTGCTTGAGCCGATGTGATCAGGTCTTCAACAGTGACAGACAGCTCCAGCTGAAGTGCGATAGCTGCGGTTTTGCGCTCAAACCCAAGCGTCGTCATGGCCACATTCCAGCCGTCATGCAGCGCGCCGACCACGTTTGACAGCGGAATGCGAACATCATCATAGAACACTTCGGCAAAGTGACTAACGCCGGCCATATTCTCGATTGGGCGCACTGTGATGCCGGGTAATGTCATATCGCAAATCACCCAAGACAGGCCGCGATGCCGTTTTGAGCCGGGTTCGGTGCGGATAAGCAGTTCCTGATAATCGGCCAGATCAGCGCATGTGCTCCAAATTTTCTGGCCGTTCACCACCAGCATATCATCCTCAACCTTGCCAGTGGTCTTGAGCGAGGCCAAATCTGAACCGGAACCGGGCTCAGAGAACCCTTGGCACCAGATTGATTTGCCAGACAAAATGCGCGGCAGATGAAATGATTTTTGTGTGTCACTACCGCAGGCAATGAGCGTTGGGCCGGCATGGTTCAGCCCGACAAACGTACAATCAAGCGCGGACGGCGCGCGGGCGCGGGTATATTCTTCATACCAAATGATCAGGCGTGCAGGGGATAGACCTTGACCGCCAAACTCTCGGGGCCATGCAACACCCGACCAGCCAGCTGCATGGCATTTTGCCAGCCATTGGGTTGCGGTTTTGCGCGCTGTTTGGCCGCCATGGCGGATATTGTCACTCGAGGTTACGCCCAAATTGGCCCTCAGCCAGGCGCGGGCACGCAGTCGAAAGCTATTGTCATCAATCTCAATGTCCAAGTTCATCGCCTATCAGCCTAGTTCTTCAGTGTTGGTCGACATTCATCCCTATCGACCGAAGAGTGTTTCGATGGAAATCTCAATCACAATTAGTCACCCATAATATGGGACAAGATAGAGCAACTCACAAGCTCCACAAACGCAGTCAAAAAGCACTCACCTTCCAATTAATATAAGAAATAACCCAAAACACTGCGGTTGACACTAGCGCCGAGACATGCGCTTTTCAACACGTTTCTTATGTAAGAAATCCCAATATATGGGACATGGAGGAAAGATGGATTTTACATGGTCGCGCGAAGATACAGAGTTTCGCTCTCGTGTCCGTGGGGTTCTTAGCCGCGAATTGCCGACCAATTGGCCAACTTTAGCACGCCATGGCCCAGGCTCGCGTCAGCAAACAGAGTTTTGCCTCGAATTTTGCCCAAAGCTTGCTGAAGCGGGCTTGTTGGTGCCGCACTGGCCGCGCGAATGGGGCGGTGCTGAGCGCCCGGTTTGGGAGCATTTCATTCTGGGCGAAGAGATGTGGGCCGCCGGTGAGCCGCGCGGCGCGCAATATATGAATGTGAATTGGATCGGCCCGGTGCTGATGCAATTTGGTTCAGACGCACAGAAACAGCGCTACATACCACAAATGGCGGCAGGCAAAGCGATCTGGTGTCAGGGTTTCTCGGAGCCGAATGCCGGATCCGACCTTGCCAGTCTAAAAACCCGTGCCGACCGGGAGGGCGATGAATATGTCATCAATGGCCAGAAGATTTGGACGTCTTATGCCGGGATGGCAGACCAGTGTTTCTTGCTCGCGCGCGTTAGCGGCGCCGGCGAGGGCAAGTCGGCGATAGCTATTTTTATCGTGCCAATGACAACACCGGGCATTGAGGTACGCTCAATTCCGAGCCTCATCGGCCACGGCGATATCCATGAGGTATTCTTCACCGATGTGCACATTCCTGTTTCCGCCCGTCTTGGCGAGGTTGGGCAGGGGTGGAAGATTATCTCAGCGGCTTTGGCGAATGAGCGGGTCGGTATTCCACGCTACCAACTGGCCACAATTATTCTGGATGAAATGGTTGGGCTTTTGAAAACTCGTGGTCAATTCGGCGACCCGGTTATTCGGCTGCGGGCCGCGCAAGCCGCCGCATCATGCGAGGCCGCGCGCATTTTAGTCTACCATGTGGTTGATGCTAAATCTCGCGGGCAGATACTCGGAGCCGACGCCAATGTTGCGCGGCTTGCGGTCATTGGCGCTGATCATGCGGTAAGCGATTTCGGTATGGATTTTCTGGCCGATTGTTATTCGGGAGCGGGGCATGTTTCGTTTATGTCGCATCACGAGCGGGCGATCGTGACAGGCATTGCGGCGGGGGCGGCCGAAATTCAGCTCAATATCGTGGCACAGCGCTATCTCAACCTTCCAAGGGAGGCGTGATAAATGCGGCTTGCGTTTAACGAAGATCAAACAACGTTTTCAACATTTTTGGAGCAAATGCTGGCATCAGATGTCTGTGGCTTCCGGCCTGCACCAGAATGGGAACGCTTGGAATATGGCGATGCAATAGATGTGCAGCTTGCTGAAAACGGGTTTTTTGACGCCGCCGCCGAGGAGACGCTTGGGCCTGTTATGGCCGCGGAAATGATTTTCAAAATAGCTCAGCTGCCTGTGGCGGTGGAATGTGCCGCATCGGCACTGTTGCGCCCTAATTTCGCGTCTAAACTCCCTCGGCCGATCGCAGTGATCGAGGCTGAGCCTCATCATCCAATTCGCTTTTTGCCAATGGCGCGTTCGGTCATTTGGCTGTCGCAGTCTAAGGTAAGAACCGCGATCTTGAAAGACGGCGATGTGCAAAAGGCGGACACATTGTTTGCCTACCCTATGGGGGTGCTCAATATGGCCGCACTGACATGGGATGACGTTGATACGGATGCGGCAAAAGCCTTAGATTTATGGCGCATCGGGGTCGCGGCCGAATTGGCAGGTGCCCTGAAAGGCGGGCTTAATTCTGTGCTGGAACATGTCAAAGAGCGCCACCAGTTTGGCCGCCCGCTTGGCAGCTTTCAGGCGGTTCAACACCGGCTTGCGCAAGGGGTGATTGAAATTGACAGTGCCCGCTGGTTGATCCTAAAAGCCGCCCAATCGCAAGACCCAGCCGATGCCGCGCTCGCATTGGCGCATACTCAAAATATGGCGACCCGCATTGGCTATGATTTGCACCAATTTATGGGGGCAATGGGGTTGACGCTCGAACATCCGTTACACCGTTGGACCTATCGCGCCCGGCTATTGCGCTCTGCGCTGGGGGGTGCATCATCTGCCTTTGGGCACTATGCCGATGCGCGATGGGGGCCAGCATGAACGACGTGCCAGATTTTGAAACCATATTGCTAAGCCGCCAAGACCGGCGGTTGACGATCATGCTGAACCGGCCCGATGTATTGAATGCGTTCAACACCGTGATGCATGTCGAGTTCATTGAGGCGCTGGTGTTTGCGCAAAATGACCAAGGCTCTGACGTGATATTGCTGACCGGCGCGGGCCGGGCATTTTCAGCCGGTGGTGATCTGGATCAGATGGCGCATGTGATTGAAAACCCAGACTTGTTTGACAAGGAGGCTGAGAATGCCAAGCGGCTGATATTCACATTGCTTGATATTGAAAAGCCGATTATCGCGCGGATCAACGGCCATGCGGTTGGGCTTGGTGCAACGATTGCGCTGTTTTGCGATGTCATCTTTGCCGCTGAACGCGCTAAGATCGGCGACCCGCATGTTGCGATTGGCCTCGTTGCTGGCGATGGCGGCGCAATCATCTGGCCGCAGCTCATCGGCTTTGCCCGTGCCAAAGAATATTTGCTGACCGGCGCGCTGCTGAGCGCTGTGCAAGCGGCCGAAATTGGGCTGATAAATCATGCAGTCCCGTTCGAAGAGCTGGATGCGCGGGTTGATAGTTTTTGCGACAAGCTGCTGATGGGGGCGGTTGAGGCGATCCGCTGGACCAAAGCCACCGTAAACATTGAGCTTAAGCGCCTTGCCCATGCGATGATGGAGCCGGGAATGGCCTATGAAGCCCGCTCTGTGCGCACAACCGCGCACCGCAGACTTGTGACAGAGCTGCGCGCCAAAGTATCGGCCAAGAACAAGCCATGACCATGATTGATGCGCGCCTGGCTGAACTGGCGACAACCGCGCGCAGCCTGCGGCCCAAAGGCCGGGTATTGGGCGCGATTGCGCTGGAACTAACCAAAATAGAGCCGCAGCGCATTGTAATGCGCGACGGGGAACGCAGCCTTACGCGGCGCTGCATGCTGGACCATGCGCTGCGTCTTGGTGGCGGTTTGCGTGCACGCGGCCTTGCGCGCGGCGCTGTCATTGCGTTTCAGCTGCCCAATTGGTGGGAGGCTTGTGTGATCAATCTCGCGGCCTCATTATTTGGCTTTCGCATTGTACCCATGCTCACCATTTACCGCCGGGCAGAGCTAAATGAGATTGTGACCGCCTGTGGCATTGAGGCAATTTTCGTGCCGCAAACCTACCGAAACACGGATTTTGTCGCGCTGGTTGAGAGCCTTACTGAACCTCCTCGGCATGTTCTTACGGTGCGCGGCGCAAATAATTCGGCCGATTGTTTTGAGCGCCTTATAGAGGCCGCCCCTGCCGCCCCTGATCTCGCAAATAGTGACGACGCCAAGCTCATAATCTTTACATCGGGCAGCACGGGGCAGCCAAAGGGGGTCATTCACAGCCATGATACTATGGACGCGCTTATCAGCCAGACGGCTGCCTTCTGGGGCACGGGCCGCGACGATGTTCTTTATGTCGCCTCGCCGATCGGCCATGTCGGCGGTGCTATCTATGCGTTTGAATTTCCGTGGATAACCGAATGCCAAATATTCCTCGAAGAAAGCTGGCAGCCCGCGCAGGCAGTCGCACGCATAGAGGCAGAGAATATCACATTTATGGCGGGCGCGACGCCGTTCCTTTCGGGCTTGCTCGACGCAGCACAACATGCCGGTCGTCGGTTGCCAAGCCTGCGCCGGTTTGTTTGTGGTGGCGCCAGTGTGCCGCCCGAATTGATTATCCGAGGCTTAGATGCCTTTCCCAATTGCGTGGTGTCACGGGCCTTTGGTTCGTCAGAAGTGGCGCTTGTTTGCCCCGGCGTGCGCACACGCAGCGCGGCCGAAATTTATGCATCAACTGACGGCGAAGGCACGGCAGATATCCGGGTGTTGGACGCCGATAATGTTGAAGTTCCAATTGGCACTGAGGGTGAAATTGCGGTGCGCGCGCCGCAGATGTTCCTCGGCTATTTGAACAAAGCGGATGAGACCGGTTGTTTTACGGATGACGGGTATTTTCTCATGGGCGACTTGGGGCGCATTGTGGACGGAAAATATGTCGTTGTAACCGGCCGGACCAAGGATACCATTATCCGCAAAGGTGAAAATATCAGCCCCTTGGAGATTGAGAATGCACTGATGCGCCACGGCGCCATTCGTCATTGTAGCGTGGTTGGGCGCCCGGACATGGCGCGCGGTGAGATGGTGGTCGCGTTTGTCGTGTTAGAAACGGATGCGTCATTTGATTTTGAAACCATGACCCGGCATTTTGAAAAGCTTGGGCTGGCGCGTCAGAAAACGCCGGAAGCGCTAGAAATCATTGATGACTTGCCAATGAACGCGGTAGGCAAAGTGCAAAAACCGAAGCTGCGCGAAATGGCTTTGCGGCTGGCATCTGACGCAGTGCGGCCCTGAGCGGTAAAAAATGGGAGGTTGCCCAGTGGGTTTGTTTCTGCGACCAGCGTTTTGACAAAGATTTGAGAGATGAGAGAATTGTGAGCCAAGAAGGCCCTCAGGCTATTCGGCGCGCGGCCGCGATACTTAAGCGTATCGCCCATGTTTCGGATGGAAAACCGGTAACAATTCGCGATATTTCGGCGTCGCTCGACCTGCCGCGCTCAACCACGCACCGTATTCTGAAATGCCTTATTGAAACCCGGCTGGCCAGTTATGATGCAAAATCGCGCCGTTATGAAATTGGCATGTTGGGCTATGAGTTGGGCCTTGCGGTAACTGATCGCGCACTCAATATGGCACCCTATATTGCGGCGGTAGACAAGATCGCGCAACGGGCGAATGTAACAACCTATCTTATGCGGCGCTCCGGCGTTGAGGCTGTGTGCGTGCACAAAGCCGAGGGGCGGTCTGTTATTCGCGTCATTCCTGTTGAGGTTGGACAGCGGCGGTTTTTGGGGGTTGGCGCCGGTGCCACGGCGCTGCTTGCGGGGTTAAGCGACGGGGCGGTTGAGCGGGTTCTCAAATCGATAGAACCCAATTTGCAACAGTTCAATGATCTGACGATTTTCAGTATCCGCGACGCGGTGGCTGCCGCTCATAAAACTGGATTTGCTGAAAGCCAAAGCCGTGTTTACAGCTCAATCTACGGGCTCGGCTACGCCATAGATGCACAAACAAAAGAACCAGACCTTGCTGTCTCGATCGCCGTCTATGCCCCCGATGTTGATACGTCCAGAATTCGCGACTGGAAGACGATCATCAAAGAAGAGATCGATGCGGCGCAAATCTTGAGCAGCTAGAGCGCGCCTGCCGCTTGTAACCGGGCTATTTTGTCGGTCTGCAATCCCCACTTTCGCAAAGCTGCCGCAGCGTCGCCGTCGGGCGGCGTTGGGGCCTGGGGTTTTGCGGCAGGCGTGGCACTAAAGCGCGGCGCGGGGGCGGGTTGCGGCACATCTCCCACGGTCACAAACATCTCGCGGGCCACATTGTGAGGGTGGCACTGTGCCTCATCCCAGTTGAGCACAGGCGTGACGCAGGCATCCTCATTTTCAAACAACGCGGCCCAGTAGTCGCGCGGTTTGGTTGCAAATGCGGCGGCGACTTTGGCGCGCTGGTTTGGCCAATGTGAGGGATCATCTTGCGGCTCAAAATCGGCGGGGTTCAAACCCAGCCCGGCGAGGAGGGTCGCGAGGAATTGCGGCTCTATACTGCCGACGGCTACAAAACCGCCATCGGCGCAGGCATAGGTGCCGTAGTAAAATGCGCCACCATCAAGGAAGTTGCCTTCGCGCGCAGCAGGCCAAACACCGCCCGCGCGAAAACCGTGGGTCATTGCCGCCAATATTGACGTGCCATCGGTCATGGCTGCATCTATCACTTGGCCATGCCCTGTGCGGCGTGCGGACAGGATCGCTGCCAGCATGCCAAAGGCCAGAACCATGCCGCCACCGCCAAAATCACCGAGTAAATTCAGCGGTGGGATTGGCCGCTCAGCTGGCCCTATCGCCGCCAAAACGCCGGTGAGAGCGATATAGTTGATGTCGTGCCCGGCGCTGCTGGCCAACGGGCCGTGCTGGCCCCATCCGGTCATGCGACCGTAAGCAAGGGCGGGGTTGCGGGCAAGGCAAATATCAGGCCCAACGCCGAGCCGTTCGGCCACACCGGGACGAAACCCTTCGATGAAGCCATCAGCGCCGGCCACAAGCTCAAGCAACGCCTCGCAGCCTTTGGGTGATTTGAGATCAAGCGCAATTGAGGGCCTGCTCCGGGCCAGAACATCGGCGGGCGTGTTCATAGTGGCGACACTTGCGCGGGCGGTTTTTGGATGAATGCGCAGCACATCTGCGCCGTGATCAGCCAGCATCATGGCGGCAAAAGGGGCAGGGCCCAGCCCGACAAGCTCGATGATTTTGACGCCCGCAAGTGCGCCGCTCATCTTGGCGCCATGCGCAACGCCCCGTCGAGGCGGATCGCTTCGCCATTGAGCATTGGATTGCGAATTATGGCCATGACCAGATCGGCGTATTCACTGGGCCTGCCCAAGCGCGACGGAAACGGCACCGAGCCGCCCAAACTGTCTTGTGCGGCTTGGGGTAGGCCCGCAAGCATGGCTGTCTCGAAAATACCGGGCGCTATGGCACATACCCGAATGCCCAAAGAGGCAAATTCGCGCGCGGCAGGCAGGGTAAGTCCGATAACACCCGCCTTTGACGCCGCATAGGCCGTTTGGCCAATCTGCCCGTCCCAAGCGGCAACAGAGGCGGTGTTTATCACCACGCCGCGCTCTTCGGTATCGAGCGGCTCAAGCAGGGCTGCCTGTTCGACAAACAGCCGCATCAGATTAAACGTACCGATCAGGTTCACCTCAACAGCGCGGCGAAAATCATCAAGCGGCATGGTGCCTTTGCGGCCAACAACCTTTTGCGCCGGTGCGATCCCGGCACAATTGATCAAGATCCGCGCAGGCCCGTGGGCGTCTTGCGCTGCTGCTACCGCTGCTTCGGCGGAGGCCGCGTCGGCCACATCACAGGCAAAGGCGAGACCGCCAATTTCATTGGCCACGCTTTGTGCGGCCTCGAGGTTGAAATCAAGCAGGGCTACTTTTGCGCCGTGCTGTGCCAATGCGCGGGCTGTGGCCGCGCCGAGACCCGAGCCAGCGCCAGTGATCAAGACGGCGTGAGATTTGATATCCATGGGCTATTTTTCCTTTAGGACGAGAGGGCGCGGGCGATGACCAAGCGCTGAATGTCGCTTGTTCCTTCGTAGATTTGGCACACACGGACATCGCGGTAAATGCGCTCGACCGGAAACTCTTGTGAGTAACCGTAGCCGCCAAAAGTTTGGATCGCATCCGAGCAAACTTTTTCGGCCATCTCGGAGGCGAACAATTTGGCCATACAGGCTTCTTTGAGGGCCGGGCGGCCAGCATCGCGCATTGCGGCGGCGTGCAAGACCATGTGATGCGCGACCTCTACCTTGGTTGCCATATCAGCTAACCTAAAGCCAACCGCCTGATGTTGAATGATTTTCTTGCCCATGCTGGTGCGGTCTTGCGCATAGGCGAGGGCTGCGTTCAGCGCGGCGCGGGCCATGCCCACTGATTGCGCGGCAATGCCGATCCGCCCGCCTTCGAGATTTGACAGGGCTATTCGGTAACCTTCGCCCTCGGCCCCGAGGAGGTTTTCTGCGGGAATTTCGACGTTATCAAGGGAGATTTGCGCCGTATCTGATAGGTGCTGGCCGAGCTTTTTTTCGAGTGCTGCGACACGGTAGCCTTTGGTATTTGTCGGCACGATAAACGCCGATATACCCTTTTTTCCTGCCTCAGGATCGGTGATGGCAAAGACAATGGCGATATCGGCGTTCTTGCCTGAGGTTATGAACTGTTTGGTGCCCGTTAGCGTCCAGCCTGCGCTGGATTTGGTGGCGCGGGTGGTCAGCGCCGCGGCGTCTGATCCCGCCTGAGGCTCGGTCAGGCAAAACGCGCCGAGCATGTCGCCTCGGGCCAAGGGCCGCAAGAATTTGTCACGCTGTGCGTCGGTGCCGTAGCGCAGAATTGGCACACAGCC
Source organism: Paracoccaceae bacterium (assembly GCA_016764835.1). Next base: position 28,848 of record JAESRD010000307.1, read on the forward strand.
TACCGAGTTATGCACTGACATTATCGTTGACACGGCACCGTCACCGCCCGCGATTTCTTCGATCGCCAAAGCATAGGCCACATGGTCAGACATGGCGCCGTCCCATTCTTCTGGCACCAGCATACCCATCAGGCCCAACGCGCCCATTTCGGCTATTTCGGCCTTTGGGAAAACGTGGGTCCGGTCCCATTCGGCGGCTTTTGGGGCGAGTTTTTCGGCCGCAAAGCGGCGCGCCATATCGCGCACCATCACCTGTTCATCGGTTAATATCATCGCAAATCCTCACATCAGCTCAAATGCCATTGCTGTCGCTTCGCCGCCGCCAATACAAAGCGAAGCGATGCCGCGCTTAAGTCCGCGATCTTGCAGTGCGGCCAGAAGCGTCACAATTATGCGTGCGCCCGAACAGCCGATCGGATGCCCCAGCGCACAGGCGCCGCCATTTACATTGACTTTAGCATGGTCCAATTTGAGGTCCCGCATTGCCGCCATTGTCACCACAGCGAAGGCTTCATTGATCTCGTAAAGATCAACATCTTTATCGCTCCAGCCGGTCTTTTCCAGCAGCTTTCGAATGGCAAATACCGGTGCTGTTGTGAACAGATTTGGGGCTTGGGCGTGGCTTGTATGGCCGCAGATTGCCGCCAGCGGGGTCATGCCTTGTGCTTGCGCCTGACCAAATGTTGTGACCAACAGCGCCGCCCCACCATCCGATATTGACGACGAATTGGCCGCCGTAACTGTGCCGCCTTCCCGAAAAGCCGGGCGCAGTTTTGGAATTTTCTCTGGGCAGGCGCGGCTTGGTTGCTCATCCTGCGCCACATCTCCGACAGGCGTAATTTCTGCAGCGAAACGGCCCGCGGCAATGGCCGCATTTGCGCGGGCTAGAGACGCGAGTGCAAACGCATCTTGTTCTTCGCGGCTGAACCCATAAGTATCAGCGCATTCCTCTGCAAACATGCCCATAGAGCGGCCCTTATCATAGGCATCTTCCAACCCATCAAGGAACATATGATCGAGAATTTGGCCATGCCCCGCCCGGTAGCCTGTACGGGCTTTCTCTAGCAAATACGGGGCGTTAGACATGCTTTCCATGCCCCCAGCGATCACCACTTTGGCACTGCCCGCAGCGATTACATCATGCGCGAGCATGACCGCTTTCATCCCTGATCCGCAGACTTTGCTGATAGATGAGCACGGCACCGCGTCAGGCAAACCAGCGCCGAGCGCAGCTTGGCGGGCCGGGGCCTGGCCGAGACCCGCCGGGAGGACGCAGCCCATAATCACCTCATCGATCAGCGCAGCGCCAATGCCTGCGCGCGCCAGTGTGGCGGCGATGGCGGCACTGCCAAGTGCGGGCGCAGAGACGCCTGACAGGCAGCCCATAAAGCTGCCCATAGGGGTGCGCGCCGCGGCAGCGATGATGACTTGGGTCGGGTCTGTCATGGAAGTTCCTCATGCGATTGACTCAATGTTACTCATGAGTATAGTCTTTACGCAATAGATGATTTTCGGAGCCTTGCCTTGCCTCAACCTGTTCAGATTGTTTCGCCCTGGGGCAGCAAGGAAGACCGCGCCCGGGAGCGCAATGACAAGCGTGATGCCGTTATTACAGCCGCCGTTCGCCTGTTTAACCTCAATGGGTTTCATGCAACATCTCTTGATGATGTTGCCAAAGTTTTGCGGGTCACCAAGCCGACGATTTATCACTATTATTCCAGCAAAGATGAGATTTTGTTTGAATGCGTGCGTCGCGGGCTCAATGGTATTCGTGATGCGGCCGCTGAGGCGGCGACACATGGCGGTGTCGGTCTGGAGCGATTGCAAATTTTGATCCATGCCTATGCATTGATCAAAACCCGTGATTTCGGCATATGTGTTGGCCGCACATCTGACGATCAGCTGCGCCCCGAAAGCCGCGCCAAATTCCGCGCGATGAAGCGGGAAATCAACGATATTTTGCAAGGTGTCGTTTCTGAAGGCATGGCCGATGGCTCTATCGCTAAAGGCGATGCGCGTCTGTACGCGTTTACCATAGCCGGGTCGTTGAACTGGATCACCCGGTGGTATGATCCAAGCGGATCAATGACCCCTGAAGACATAGCAGATGGCATGATGGCGATGCTCACTGATGGGCTTGTGCCGCGCGAATAGGGTAGAAGAATAAATGGCAATACCGAAGATATTCGAAGGCTTGAAAGTGCCAGCAATTGCGGCACCTATGTTTCTGGCATCGGGCCCCGACTTGGTGGTTGAAACATGCCGCGGCGGTGTGGTTGGAACATTTCCGGCGCTTAACCTGCGCAGCACAGAGGCTTTTTCTCAATGGTTGGACGCGATTGAGGGCCGGCTTGGGCCGGGTGATGCGCCATTTGGCGTCAATCTCATCGCCCACAAAACCAACCCGCGACTGCAGGCTGATTTGGAAGAAGTTGTGCGTCACAAAGTGCCGCTGGTTATTACCTCGCTGGGCGCTGTGCCTGATCTGGTCGACGCGGTCCATGCTTATGGCGGGCTGGTGTTTCATGATGTGATCAACCGCCGCCATGCTGAGAAAG
>JAESRD010000308.1 GCA_016764835.1 Paracoccaceae bacterium
GCGCCGCAACAGCCCCGCCACCTGCCCTCAGGCTGCTAAGGAAAACCTTACCTGTATCTGCGAAACTCTTGCACGAAGGGCGCGTTATGCTGTGCTAAGCTTCATGTGAGATTGAGCCAGTAGGGCACAAGCAAAGGAACACGCGATGCGGATGATCTATTTGGCAATTGTGTTCGCGCTGAGCTGGTCGGCTTGCTTGGCCGAAGAATGGGTGCCGCAACGCAGCGCTATCGTCTCACAAGATATCGACTATCTCGGCACTGATATTCAGGCGATCTTTGACACGACGTTGCCCGCCTGTCAGGCCGCCTGTCTCGACAATGGCCTTTGTCGTGCTTTTACCTTCAACCAACGTTCCGACGCTTGTTTCCTCAAGGCCGAAGTGCTGCAAACCGCGCCCTATGAAGGGGCGATATCGGCCCATATTACCGAGCTTTCGGCGATAACGATGCTGATGTCCCAACAGCGGGCGGCTGAGGTGAGCTTCCTTGATATTGGCCTGTTTGAGCGGGCCTTGGCGCTGGGCGAAGCGATTGGCCAATTGCACCCGGCCAATGAATTTGGAACGCCTGATCTGGTGGCATCGGCGTTTGCCGCGCGTGCGGGTGGCAAGGCTTTTGAGGCAATGGCGCTTATGGGCGCTGCGGCCTCAGTGTCTGGCCGGTCTGAACATTGGCTCGAATATGCCCGCTTGGCATTGGTCGCACAGGGCGACAACCGGGCGCAAACCCGCACGATCCGCCGCCGGGCGCTGCCAGCAACTCTCAGCGCCTATTTGCGGGCCGATGGCGACAAGCTACAGGCCGAGATTTTGGCTCAGCTGGCGCGGGCGCTTGAGCAAGAAAACCAGGGCGCTGACATGGTGCCGGTTTTGCGGCTGGCGCAATCGCAGGCGCCAAACCGCCAGACAGAGCAGGCGCTTGAGCGGGCAATTGGCCTTTACGGTTTTCGGGTCCTCGATACCGATGTGCAAAGCGATCTGGCCGCGCCGCGCGTTTGCATCAGTTTCTCTGAGCCTTTGGTGCAGGCCGGGCTGGACTATGCCACCTATCTGCGGCTGCCGAGCCAAAGCCTGACCGTTGAGGCGCAAGGCCGCCAGCTTTGCGTTGACGGGTTAACCCACGGCCAGCGCCTGCAAATGCAGCTGCGCCCCGGCCTGCCTGCGGCCAGCGGCGAGGTGCTTGAGCGCCCTGTCGAGCTGTCGCTCTATGTCCGCGACCGCAGCCCGGCTGTGCGCTTTACCTCGCGGGCCTACCTGTTGCCGCGTCTGGGCGATATTGCGCTGCCGGTCGAGACCGTAAACCTGACCGAGCTGGAGCTGACGCTGCTGCATGTGTCGGACCGCAATCTGATAAGATCCATGCAAGAAGATTTCTTTGCATCCCCGCTTTATCCGTGGCGGGCTGACCAGTTTGAGCAACAGCTTGCCAGTGAGATATGGCACGGCACTGCCGACGTGCCCCAGACCCTCAACCAAGACATGCTGACCCGCTTGCCGCTGGATGAGGCCTTGGCCGGGCAGCCCGCTGGCATCTATGTGCTTACCGCCGCCATCCCCGGTGCTGACCCGCAAGAAAACCCACCAGCAACCCAGTGGTTTGTGGTGTCTGACATTGGCATCTCGACCTTGCAGGGCACGGATGGGCTAACGGTCGTGGTGCGCGGGTTGGGCGATGCGCAGGCCAAAGCCGGGGTCGAGGTCACGCTCTTGTCGCGGGCTAATGCGGTGCTCGGCCAAGCGCAGACCAATGCGCAAGGTGTGGCGGTTTTTGCTGCCGGGCTAACCCGCGGCACCGGCTCTGCAGCGCCGGGCATGGTCACCGTGACCGACGGTGCCGATGATATGGCGTTTTTGTCGCTGACAGAACCGGCATTTGACCTGTCAGATCGCGGGGTTGAGGGCCGCCCCTCTGCGCCGCCAATTGATGTTTTCATCACCACGGATCGTGGCGCGTATCGGGCGGGCGAAACCATATGGATCACGGCGCTGATGCGCGACGATCAAGCCGCGGGTTTGGCCGGTATTCCGCTAACGGCGCGGCTTATTCGGCCCGACGGGGTTGAGTATTCGCGTCAAAGCTCGAGCGGCGCCGCGCAGGCTGGCGGCCATGTTTTTGGTCTACAAGTTGGGGCGACCGCGCCGCGCGGCAGCTGGCGCATTGAGCTGGCGGTCGAAGAGGGCGCAACGTTGGCCAGCACCGGGGTGTTGGTCGAAGATTTCTTGCCAGAGCGGATTGATGTTGTCTTGGCGCTTGATGGCCCGATAAACACACAAAACGGCGCGCCTGAGCTGGGCGTGCAAGCCCGCTATCTGTTTGGCCCACCCGCCGCTGACCTGCCGATTGAGGGCGACGTGCTGCTGCGCGCTGCCGCGCAAATAGAGGGTTTTGACGGCTATGTCTTTGGCCTTTATGACGTACCGTTTGAGGCGCGGGCCGAAGGGTTTGGCGGCTTTGTCACCGGGGCAGATGGCGCGGCGCTGGTGGTGCTGAACCTGCCGCGCCATAGCGGCAACCCGCAGCCGCTAGAGGCGCTGATCACCGCCCGTGTCACTGAGGGCTCTGGCCGTCCGGTTGAACGGCAGCGAGTGGTGCCGGTCTCGCCAAATGCGCCGTTTATAGGCATCAAGCCCAGCTTTGAAGGGACTTTGGCGCAGGGTACTCAGGCGCAGTTTTCGCTGATCGGGTTGGGGGCTGACCTAGCGCCTGCACCGATGCAGGTTGAATGGGTGATCAACCGGGTTCGCACGACATATCAATGGTATAGCCTTGGCGGGCGTTGGAACTGGGAGCCGGTGACGCGCCGGCAACGTGTGGCCTCTGGCACCGCTAGTCTAGGCGGTGCGCCGGTCGATGTGGGCGCAACTGTCGACTGGGGCCGCTATGAGATTGTCGTTGAGCGCCAAGGTGCCGATTGGGCCGCCGCGTCGACCAGTTTTTATGCCGGGTGGTTTGCGCCTGCAAACGCCGCGACCACGCCTGATCTGTTGGAAGCATCGCTTGATGCGGCCAGCTATGTCAGCGGCGATATGGCAACTTTGCGGATTGTGCCGCGCTATGCTGGCACGGCGCTGATCACTGTGATGAGCAACAGGGTGATCTCATTGCATTCGGTTGACGTGATCGAGGGCGAGAACCTGATCGAGCTACCGGTGACTGACGAATGGAGCGCGGGCGCTTATGTCTCCGCCACCGTGATCCGGCCAATGGATGTGCCCGCCGGGCATAATCCGGCACGGGCTTTGGGGTTGAGCTATGCGTCGGTCGCCCCCGGCAATAAAGCGCTGGAAGTGCGCATCAACGCGCCAGAGGCAATGCGGCCCAATGGGCGGCTCGATGTGAGCGTTATGGTCGAGGGGTTAGCGCCGGGCGAGACCGGCTATGTCACCCTCGCGGCGGTTGATGTTGGCATTTTGAACCTCACTGGTTTTGACAGCCCAGACCCGCTTGGTCACTATTTTGGCCAGCGTAAACTGGGGGTTGAGATACGCGATATCTACGGGCGGCTGATTGATGGCATGACTGGCGCGCGCGGGGTCGTCCGCTCGGGTGGTGATGTGTCGGCCCAAGTTGGGGCGCAAGCGCCGCCGCCGACAGAAGACCTGTTGGCCTATTTCACTGGGCCGGTGGTGGTCGGGGCTGATGGGCGAGCCAATATCAGCTTTGACATACCCGGCTTTAACGGCGCTATTCGGTTGATGGCGGTGGCGTGGTCGCCGCGCGGTGTCGGCCAAGCGGTAGCAGAGGTGACCGTCGCTGATCCGGTGGTTATCTCGGCCAGTCTGCCGCGCTTTATGGCCCCCGATGACCGGTCTCGGCTGTTGGTTGAGCTGATCCATGCGGACGGCCCGGCGCGCAGTGCGCAGGTGGTCGTGACCGCTGGTGCTGGGTTGGCGCTGGCCGATGTTGGCCCGGTTTTGGCAAGCTGGACCGACGCCGGTGGGCATTGGAGCGGTAGTTTTGATCTGACGGCGCTCAGCCCCGGCACGCATGAGGTGACGATTGTTGTGACCACTGATGCAGGCGATGTGTTGACCAAGGTTCTGCGCTTGCCAGTGATGATCAACGACCCTGAAACAGCCCAGACCCAGCGCTTCTCACTGCCTGCAGGTGAAAGCTATGTTTTTGATAATACTATCTTTACCGGGCTGATGCCGGGCACGGGCAGTGCCACGCTGGCGGTTGGCTCGCTGGCCCGGTTTGATGCGCCCGGTCTGCTTAACGCGCTAGACCGCTACCCATATGGCTGCACTGAACAGATCACATCGCGCGCCTTGCCGCTGCTCTATATGGCCCGCGTCGCCGAGGCGATGGGCGTGGCAGACGCGCCGCCGGTGGCCGAGCGGGTGAGCCAAGCGCTGCAGGACGTGCTGGGCAACCAAGCGGCCAATGGGGCCTTTGGCCTATGGGGTGCGTATTCCGGTGATCTTTGGCTCGATGCTTATGTGACCGACTTTTTGTCGCGGGCGCGGCAAGAGGGGTTTTCTGTGCCAGATTTGGCGCTGAATAACGCGTTGGATAACCTGCAAAATCAGGCGAATTATGCCAGTGACTTTGAAGATGGTGGCCAAGATATCGCCTATGCGCTGATGGTTCTGGCCCGCGAGGGCCGCGCGGCGATTGGTGATTTGCGCTATTATGCCGATGAGAAACGCACAGATTTTGCCACGCCAATGGCGGCGGCGCAGCTGGGCGCGGCACTGGCTTATTACGGCGATCAGCTGCGGGCTGACCGGATGTTTGCCCGCGCCGGGCAGATGATTGCGCAAAGCGATCAGGCGGCTGAGCGCCGGGCGTGGCGCGGTGATTATGGTTCGGCCCGGCGCGATATTGCCGCTGTTTTGGCGTTGGCTATTGAGGCCGGTTCTGAGGCGGTAGACCGTGAGGCTTTGGCGTTGCGTGTGGTGCGCAGCGCTGGTGCGGCGTCGACACAAGAGGCGGTTTGGACCTTGCTGGCGGCTAATGCCATGATCGGTGATCTGGGCCATAGCGGCATAAGCATAAATGGCGGGGTGCCTGACGGGCCTGTGGTGTGGCGCCGCGACGCCGGCCAAGCGGGCGCGCCCTTGGTGATTGCCAATAATGGCGATGGGCCAACTGAGATAACACTGACCACCTTTGGTGTGGCGGTCGAGCCGGGGCCAGCGAGCGGCAATGGCTATTCTATCCGACGGCAATATTTCACACTTGAAGGGCGTGAAGTGGCTATGGCTACGGTTGCCCAAGGCACGAGGCTGGCTGTTGTGCTGACAGTTACGCCGCACGGCGAGGCGGCAGCGCGGCTGATGGTCAACGACCCGCTGCCCGCTGGTTTTGAGATCGATAACCCCAACCTTTTGCGCAGTGGTGAGTTGCGTCAGCTCGGCTGGTTGCACCCGGCTGAGCCTGAAAACGCCCAGTTTCGGCAAGAGCGGTTCTTGGCGGCGGTTGATCTGCGCGGGCCAGATGCGTTTACGCTGGCCTATATTATTCGTGCTGTCAGCCCCGGCAGTTTTCATCACCCCGCTGCCAGTGTCGAAGACATGTACCGCCCACAAATGCGGGCGCAAACGGACACTGGACGGGTGACGGTAACGCCATGATATTTGCGCGGGCGTGGCTATGGCTGGTGGTTGCGGCGCTGATGTTTAGCGTGGCCACGGCCCGCGACAGGTTTGACGATTGGATCGACGCGACTGAGATCCCGCTATTGGCGCAGGCTTATTCGACCGAGGTGCAGGACCGGAGCGGTGTGCTGCTGCGCGCTTATACCGTGGCCGATGGCCGCTGGCGGCTGCGCACGGGGCTGGATGCTGTCGATCCGGGCTATATCGAGATGTTGATCCGCTACGAGGATAAACGGTTTTGGCACCATGGCGGGGTTGATTTTCTGGCCATGAGCCGGGTGTTTTGGCTGGCTTTGCGCTACCAGCACTTCGTCTCAGGCGGCTCGACGCTGAGCATGCAGGTGGCGCGGCTGATCGAGGAAGGGCCAACTGGCACTGTGTCTGGCAAGTTTCGTCAGATACGGCTGGCTTTGGCGCTGGAGCGGCAGCTGAGCAAGGAAGAAATCCTGACGCTGTATCTTAACCGGGCGCCGTTTGGTGGTAATATCGAAGGGGTTCGGGCAGCGGCCTATGCGTGGTTTGGCAAGCCCGCGCGGCGGTTGAGACTGAATATCATGAGCAGATCAC
>JAESRD010000309.1 GCA_016764835.1 Paracoccaceae bacterium
TTCGTTTACGCAGACCACGGCCCAGCCAGCTTTGCGGGCGCTGGCGGCGGTCTTGGCATCGGTGCCATAAACCAGCGGCTGGCGTCCGGCGCGCCGGGCGACGGCGCAAAGCCCGGCAAGGTCTGGCGCGCCCAGAGGCAGGCCGAGCGCCACGAGGATATGGGGCGCGCAGCGCACCTGCCAACCGCGGGTTTCGCAAGCCGACATCATAAGCGCACCGTTTTGCCAAGCCATGCCCCAGGCCGCTTCTGGCGGGTTGGTCATGATCCGAGGCGCGTTTCTGGCCAAGACAGGGTGTAAGTCCGGCTCGGCCCAGCCCTTTTGCGGCCGCACCAGCCACAGCAGCGCGACCAATGCCGGGGCAATATGATATGTCAGCCGGTAGGCGAGGGCTGCGGCCATCAGCTCAGATGCCGGGATATGCGGCAGGGCGGCCATCAGCACCATCTCGAACGCACCAATGCCGCCGGGGCTTTGTGACAACAAACCGGCGCCGAGCGCCAGCAGATAGGCAATGAAGAACGGAGCAGCCCCCAGAGCGCTGCCGCTTGGCAAAAACAGCCACAGCACAAAGGCGGCAAGGCCGGTGTCAACGGCGGTCCAAAACAGCAAAGCGGCAAGGTCGCGGGCATCGACGGGCAGGCGGGCCGAGATCAGCGGTCCGCTGGGCCGCAAGGCCGCCATAACCGCCAATGGCAAGAGAATCGCTGCCAGCCAACCGGCAGACAGGCCGAGCTGAACCAGCCCAAGCAGCCCGCCCATTGCCGCCAAAAAGCCAACGCTCATGGCAATAGACAGCTGAGTCGCGGTCCAAAACCCCGCCTGGGGCAAAGCCCGCCAGCGGGCCATAGCCCCGGTCAGCGTGCCAAGACCCAAAGCCTGCGACACTGCAACACCAGCCATGCCCGCGCGCCGGGCCTGTTTGGGCGGAATTTGGGTGCGTAAAATTAAATGTAGGCGAAACTCGGTGGCGGCAATCGCGCCAAAGCTGACAAGTGTGGCCGCGCCCGCAAGCGCCCATTGCCACCAGCTATAGCTTGCCAGTAAGCCGCCAATCATTTGTAGGCTGACGCCCTCTAGCCGGTGCCAAAGCAGCAACAAGCAGATGCCAAGCGCCAGCGGGGCGATGAGGATTTTTGCCACGCGCAAAGCCTTGTTGGGCGGTGTAAGCGTGGGTGCGGAAAAGGCACTGTCGTAAGCCGCATTTCTGGCAGCAGAGGGGTCTTTGCGCGAAATTAGGTGCTGTAGCATAACAAGGGCTCCGTCAGCGGCGGGGTCGCCAATCAGGGCTAGGTTGAAAGGCTGAAAGCGTCGTTAAGTAACTTGGTTAACTGAATTTAGAGCCTTTAAATGCTTATCAAATTTGTAAGAAAAGTGATGCTGCTTGCTCGCTTAAGGCAGTTTTTTGCATGCCAATAGAAAAGGCACAGCGATCACCCGCTATGCCTTTGGTCGTTGTTTGTCGTTCAATACGGAAGCTTAAGCTTCGTCCATCAATGTGGCTTTGGCCTCAGTCAACAGCGCGGCCATTTTGGCACGGATCGTCGCATCATCAGCCAGATCACCAAGATCGCCCGAGACTTTGCGCACGACATCTTCATGCCCGGCTTCTTCAAAATCAGAATGGATTACAGCGGCAATATAGGCCGTGGTTGCGGCCTCATCTTTGCCTTGCAATTTGGCGGCCCAAATGGCCAGCAATTTGTTGCGCCGGGCTTCGGCTTTAAACTGCATTTCTGCATCATGAGCAAATTTTGCTTCGAATGCATGTTCGCGGTCAGTAAAAGTGGACATAGGGCTTTGCCTCCATCGCCTTGGTTTGGTGTTGATATGCCCGTCAGGCGGGTTGCCCGCAAGGGGGGCATGTCGTATGAGCCAATTGAAATTCGCCCCATTGCAGGGCTGCGCCGGACAGGAGCTACAATGGCACGTCGAAAGAAGATTTACGAAGGTAAGGCCAAGGTCCTTTATGAAGGCCCCGAGCCGGGAACCCTTGTTCAGTATTTTAAAGATGACGCAACCGCTGGAAATGGCGAGAAAAAAGCCGTTATTGATGGCAAAGGTGTGCTCAATAATCGGCTGAGCGAATTCTTTATGACCGGGCTGGGCGAGATCGGTGTGCCGACGCATTTTATCAAGCGTTTGAACATGCGTGAGCAGTTGATCCGTCAGGTTGAGATTATTCCACTTGAGGTCATAGTGCGCAACTTTGCCGCAGGCTCGCTGTCAAAACGGCTCGGCATGGAAGAAGGCACGGCTTTGCCGCGGCCGATGGTTGAGTTTTCGTACAAAGATGATGATCTCGGCGATCCGCTGGTGCCCGAAGAATATATCATCGCCTTTGGCTGGGCCTCGCAGCAAGAGCTCGACGATATCGTCGCGCTGGCTTTGCGGGTGAACGACTTTATGTCGGGCGTAATGTACGGCGTCGGCATCAAACTGGTTGATTTCAAAATCGAGATCGGCCGGGTATGGGACGGTGATTTCCAACGGCTGATCGTCGCCGATGAAATCAGCCCCGATAGCTGCCGTTTGTGGGATATCGAGACCGGTAACAAGCTGGACAAAGACGTGTTTCGCCGTGACCTAGGCTCGCTGACTGACGCTTATACAGAAGTGGCGCGCCGGTTTGGTGTTTTGCCATCAAATGTGACGCATAGGCCCAGACCTACGCTGATAAACTAGCCTACTTTGATCAACGAGAACAAAAGGTTGCTGCGATGAAAGCGATTGTAAATATCATGCTCAAGCAAGGCGTGCTCGACCCGCAAGGCGCGGCTGTTCATCATGCGCTCGGCACGCTTGGTTTTGAGGGTGTCAATTCGGTGCGCCAAGGCAAGGTTATTGAGCTAGAGCTTGAGGGTGATGACCGGGCGGCGGCGCAAGTGAGCGTGACGCAGATGTGCGAAAAGCTGCTGGCGAATACTGTGATCGAGAGCTACCGGCTTGAGATTGTTTGAACTGGTGGCGCTGTTGATTTATTTAGACCGACGTTGGATTAGTGCCAGTTCTTGACATCATATTTGATCTGCCGAACTTAACATCCCTTAGCTTTGGCGGATCAAGAAACAACAACACAGCTTCATCGTGAGCCCCAACATAATAAATATCGTTGAAGCCTTCGATAACCTCACTGGCATTGATCGCGAAGCTCCCGGTTGTTGTTGCAAAGTGAACTTCTGAGATATTCCCCTCATCGTCGAACGAGATTTCGACCTTCTCGATTTTACCGTGTGGTAGTTCGACTTTGATGTTCTCTTTGAATATAGAATGAGGATCATTCTTAGGGTAATTCGCAGGTATGGCGAATGTATCAATCATGAGCGACCATTGGTCGGTGGCCAGATTGGTGGCGATAGAAACCACAGCGCCGCCTTCAAGCAATAGATTTAATTCCACGGCCTGTATGAATGGCAGGTCAGGATGCTCAAAAACCGGCAAGCCATCTAGGCCAGTCTCAAAGAATGCCATCTCGACAACGCGGCAGCCGACCAGATTTCGAGTGACCAAGTCTTGAAACTTTTTTGAGAAATTGCCGCTTAAACCGTCTTCACCGCCCAATTCTGTCACCATCAAACTTCGTTTAGAATCAGCGCCTGCACCGGCTGAACTCGTATCTGCTATAAGCAGGCTAGCCAAAGAAGCGAAGGACCGCAAAGAACGCCCCCCATTGCGGGCTTGACCCTCACCCATCCCTCGCTTCTAAGCGCCCCAAACCAGCAAACCAAAGGATGCCCCCATGAAAGCGGCTGTCATTGTCTTCCCCGGCTCAAATTGCGACCGCGACTTGGCTGTGGCGCTCAAAGCTGCGGGCGCTGATGTCACCATGGTTTGGCACAAAACCGCGCAGCTGCCGAGTGGCATAGACCTTGTCGCCGTGCCGGGCGGCTTCTCGTTTGGTGACTATCTGCGCTGCGGTGCCATCGCCGCCCGCTCGCCAATCATTGGCGCCGTTAAGCGCCATGCTGAGCGGGGCGGTTATGTGCTTGGCATCTGCAACGGCTTTCAGGTGCTGACCGAGGCCGGGCTGCTGCCGGGCAGCCTGATGCGCAATGCTGGGATCAAATTTGTCTGCCGGGGGCAGAATCTGCGGGTGGCGACAGCGCAGAGCGACTGGACCGCGCAATACACCAAAGGCGCGCAAGTGAACTTCCCCATTGCCCATCATGATGGCAATTATGTCGCCGACGCCGCGCTGTTAGAACAGTTGCACGGCGATGACCGCATTGCCTTTACCTATGTCGGTAATCCAAATGGTTCGTCAGATGACATTGCTGGTGTGCTCTCGGCCAACCGCCGGGTGCTGGGGATGATGCCTCACCCAGAGCGCGCCGCCGATAGCGGCCATGGCGGCACTGACGGACAAGCGCTTTTTCGCGGACTGACAAGCGTAACTGCGCCGGTTTGAGCGGCCCCCCATGCAGGGCGGCTTGCCGCGCCGGGCTACGGGGCATAGTTTTGCATTATGACTGATGTGATCACAACTGCGCCCAGGCGCCGCCGTTGGCCCTTTTGGGCACAGGCGATGATCGCTGTGTTCTGCCTCGGCGCGCTGGCGGTGATCTGGCTGACCAACCAGCAGCTGACCGAACGTTTTACCGAAACCACCCGCAACCGGGCCGATGTGCGGCTGACGCTGTATTCGGGCAATCTGGTCAGCGAGCTGCGCCGTAATTCTATTGTGCCGCAACTTTTGGCCCGTGACCCAGAGCTGATTGGCGCGCTGTCGGGCGGCAACTTTTCACTTTCAACCCAGCGGCTGCTTAGTTTTGTCGATGAGTTTGGCGCGGCCTCGCTAATGTTGTTCGACAGGGATGGTCGTTTGGTGGCGGCGACCGAGCGCACGCGCGTCGGTGAGCTGCACCGCTCGGCCGCGTTCTTTGTCGATGCGACGCGCTCAAACAAGACTGTTTTCACCAATTTCCGGCTCGATAATGGCGCTTACTCATTCGTCTATTCGCGCCGGGTAGAAGATGGCGGCGGCTTGTTGGGGGTGATCGCCGTTGAGGTTGATCTGGCCAAGCTAGAGCGCGGCTGGGCCGGCACCCAAGATGCGGTGGTGGTGGCCAATAGCGAAGGCTTTATCATCTTGTCGTCAGAGCCGCGCTGGCGCGGGTTGGTTGAGCAAGATGCGCTGGCGCTACAATCTGCGCCGACAACCATAGAGCGGGCTTTGCGGGCCACGCAAGATTGGTCGGCTCTGCCGGTCAACGCTTATTTGCGCGGCGAAGCGGTGCTGCGGCGCGAGCAACGGATAATCTTCCAAGGCTGGCGGATCATCTCCTTCACTGCCTATGCCAGCGTGCGCGAGCGGGTGAACGGGGTTTTGGCGCTTGAGATCATGGGCTTTGCCATCATCTTGGCGCTGGCATTTTGGGTCTCATCACGCAAAGCCACCAGCAGGCTGTTGTTTTTTCAGCGCGAATCTGCCGAGCTGCGGCTGCTAAACGCCCGGCTGCGGCGCGAGGTTGCCGAGCGGCAAAAGGCTGAGCGCAACTTGGAATCAGCCGAGCAGACACTGGCCCAGTCGTCAAAACTGGCGGTGTTGGGCGAAATGTCGGCCTCGGTCAGCCACGAGCTGAACCAGCCTTTGGCGGCAATGAAAACCTATTTGGCCGGGGCGCAACTGCTGTTGCAACGGCAGCGACCGCAAGAGGCACTCTCGTCATTTCAGCGGATTGATGATCTGATCGACCGCATGGCGGCGATCACCCGCCAGCTCAAATCATATGCCCGCAAAGGCGCCGAGGCCTTTGCCCCGGTTGATGTGCGCGCCTCGGTCTCGTCGGCACTGGCAATCATGGAACCGCAGCTCAAACAGCGCAAA
>JAESRD010000310.1 GCA_016764835.1 Paracoccaceae bacterium
AGGCGGTTGTCCGCCTCTGGCGCGCCCATCATGTGCGCCTGGCCGAGGCCACCGCCGCCGACGAACCACTCCTTGCCCGGATCACCGCCCATCTGGCTGGGCGCGGCATATCGGCAGAGGCCGGAATCGTCGCCGCCATTGGCCCGGTCGTCAGCGGCGCGCTGACCTCGGCGGGCCATGTCCGCGACCGCTTCTCAGCCGATGGCTGGCTGGCTCTTGATGAGCTAGACCAAACCTTGGCCGAGATCGCTGCAAACGCCCAGCCCGGTGATGAGACCGTGCATGCAATGGGTGAACTTCTGCGCAAAATAAACGGCTTCTCAGGTCTTGTTCATGAGAACATGTACAGGTTCACCGGCTGGCGCTTCTTATCAATCGGCCGCGCGCTAGAGCGCGCTGGTATCCTCATAGAGACCCTGTCTGACTTTGCCGACCCCGCCGCCCCAGATGGCAGCCTAGACCTCGCCACCGAGACCGCCGACAGCACCATCACCCACCGCCGCCGCTACGCCTCAGCCCCCTCGCGGGCCTCGGTAGTTGACCTTTTGGCGCTCGACCCGCTCAACCCGCGCGCGCTGCTCTACCAGCTCAACGAGATCACCACGCATCTGTCGTTTCTGCCCGGCGGCGAACGGCACCGCCAGCTGCCGCCGCTGCAACGCGCCCTGTTGCACCTGCAATCATCGGTCGCCACCAGCACGCCGGAGGCGCTCGACACCCAAGCGCTGCAACATTTACTGCCCAAAATCACCGGGCTTTCAGAGCTGATTGGCGAGGCCTATTTTGTCTGATCAAATGGAATATGATATCAAGCTGCATATTGGCTATCGCTACGGCAGCCCCGCCGCCGGGGGGCGCCATTTGCTGCGTATGATGCCGCGCGACGGGCCGGGCCAGCGGATCATCAGCGCCGAGCTTACCGTCTCGCCCCAGCCAGATGAAAGCCGTGAACGTGTTGATTTCTTTGGCAATAAACTGTTGGAGATCGCCTATTATCAGGCGCAAAGCCAGACTGACTTTATCTTGACATCGCGCATTGTCCGCACCGAACTTGCCGAAGCACCTGCCCCCAATGAGCCGCTCAGCCAGCTACATCAAGAGGTGCAAAACATCTGCCGGGTTGACCGGAACGCACCGCATAATTTTCTCTATGCCTCGCCCTATGTTGCGCTGACCGATGAGACCACCGCTTTTGGCCAACAGGCCATTGCCAGTGCCAGTGCCAGTGCCACCAGCACGTACGGCGCGATCGCCGCAATCGGCCACCATATTTTTGAGCAAATGCAGTTTGATGCCCAAGCGACAACGGTTGACACACCAATGATCGAGGCCTTCACCAACAGGCGCGGCGTATGCCAAGACTTTAGCCATATCATGATATCAGCCCTGCGCGGCGCGGGCATCCCGGCGGGCTATGTCTCTGGTTTTTTGCGCACCGAGCCGCCGCCCGGCCAGCCCCGGCTCGAAGGTGCCGATGCCATGCATGCTTGGGTGCGGGCATGGTGTGGTGCGGCCGTAGGCTGGGTAGAATATGACCCGACAAATGCAATCTTTGCTGGCGTTGACCATATTACAGTGGCCCATGGCCGCGACTACGGCGATGTGGCCCCGGTGCGCGGGGCAATGCGGTTGGCTGGCGGGCAGTCGAGCCTCATGGCGGTTGATGTCGTCCCAGTTATTTAACCCAAAGCTCTTGCCAGCCGCCTGATTTGCGCGCCATGTAAGCAAAACTGGCGGGAGGCGCATATGGATCTTGGGTTGAATGGAAAGCTGGCGGTTGTGACCGGCGGCAGCAAGGGAATTGGCATCGGTGTTGCACGGTGTTTCGCCCGCGAAGGGGCCAATGTTCTGATTGCGGCCCGCACCGAGAAAACCCTAAACGAGGCCGCGGCGCAAATTGCCGATGATTTTGATGTGTCGGTCTCGGTTGTTGCCTGCGATGTCTCAACCGCTGAGGGTTGCCAGCAAATCATAGACGCGGCAGCGGCAAATGGCGGCGCCGATATTTTTGTCTCTAATGCCGGCACCGGCTCTAATGAGACAGTGATGGACGCCTCAGACGAAAAATGGCTCGACTATTGGAACCTGCATGTCATGGCCGCAATCCGGCTGTCACGCGGGCTGGCGCCACAAATGAAGCAAAAAGGCGGCGGCGCGATTTTGATGAATGCGTCGATTTGCGCGTCTCAACCGCTTTGGTATGAGCCGATTTATAACACGACAAAATCCGCGCTGATGATGTTTGGCAAATGCCTGTCAACCGAGCTGATCCCTGACAATATCAGGGTCAATACGGTCAATCCCGGCCTGATCCGCACGCCAGATTGGGAGAACACCGCGCGGGAGCTGTCAGGCGACCGCTGGGAGGACTACTTGCAAGAGGTGGCTGATGAACATGCGCCGATCAAGCGCTTCGGCACTGTCGAGGAACTCGCCGATTTCTGCGTGTTCCTCTGTTCAGAACGGGCCAGCTATGCCGTTGGCGGCACATACTTTTATGATGGTGGGATGATGAAAGCGCTATAGCGTAGCGCTTTGCGCCGGATGGGGGCTGCCTGGGGCCTGTGTGTCGGCATCGCTCATTTGGCTGGTGACATTAAACTGGGCGTCAATGCGCACTGTCAAAACCCGGGCCGTGCCCGGCAGCGCTGCATCTGATACCGGCTGCGGCCGTTTGTCGGGGCCAAATGTTCTGACGATCCGTGTGTCATCGCTGGCGCCAAGTTTGATCCCATAAGCGATCGCGCCATAGAGCTGGCCGATATCATTATAAATCTGCAAATGACGGCCGGTCTGTTGGTGGTAAGCTTTTGCCATCATCAACAAATGCTCAAAGTGAGCAACCAATGCTGGATCGGCTTTGGGGTATTGGTCAAGCGTCGCTTGCGGGGCTGCCTTGCGCCCCAACTGCTGCCAGCTCACCCAACCGCCATCATCCTGAAATGCGGCGTTACAATCTAATTCAGGTTTAGACATGGATCCCTCATCAACTAGAACACTTGCGTGTCTAGGCGCAGAACAAGGCGATTTTGCGACCCAAAACAACTTTAACAAGAAATGTTTGGCGCAGGGGCTTTATGCAGCCGGGGCAAAACCTGTGACCAACTGGCGCAGGCCAATCGCCGCCCCAACCCAGATTGCGGCCAGCGTCAGCGGCGCGGTCCATGCCAGCACCGAAAACGCTGAAACACCTTGGCCAATGCTACAGCCCGCCGCGCTGACCGCACCCAACCCCATGAGCACAGCACCTGTTATTTGGCGGCGCAGCTCGCGCGGGTCATCGCAGGCTTCCCAGCGGAAATGACCCTTCAAAATTGAGCCAGCAAACGCCCCTGCTAAAACGCCAAAGACTGAGCCGACGCCAAAGCCCGGCCCCGCGCCCGGCATGCCGCCTGAGGAGGTCATGGCATAGAGCATGGTCTCGCCAATGGGCGCAGAAAACGTATGACTGACAATGTTATGCGCGCCAAAGCCGTGTTCAGATACCCATTGCATACCGACCCAACCAGAGGCGATTGCCAGCCCGACCACGCTGCCCCAAAGCAGCGGCTCACGCATTGAGGCCGGGCGTTGTATATGTGCTGAAACCGGGCGTTCATGGCGGCGCCAGAGCAGGCTAATTGTCAATATCAGCAGGCCCGTGGCAAGGCCAATTGGCACGGTGCCAATGCCAGTCAGCTGGGCCGCACTCTGCGCCATGCTCGACAGTGTAGTCGCATCATCAAACGAAGCGGAAGAAAATAGCGAGACCCGCAGCCGCGCCAGCGGGCCAGACAGAGCAACATAGGATGACAGGCCCATTACCAGCACAATGACAAAGGAGCGCAGATCGCCGCCGCCCAGCCGAGCCAGCGCGCCAAAGCCGCAATTGCCAGCCAGCGCCATGCCGTAGCCAAAAACCAGCCCGCCAATGACAGCGCCGAGCATGCTGCCCGGCTGGCTAAGGTAAAAGCTTTGATCGGGGCTAAACCAGCCCATGCCCGCCGCGCCAAAGCTCAGCAACACCGCCATACCAATGGCCACGCCCCACATGCGCAGGCGCTGACCATTGCCGCCATAAAGCAGGTCTTCAATAGCGCCCAATGTGCAAAAGCGGCCAAGCCGCGCGGCAAGGCCGAGCATAAAGCCGCCGCCAAAACCAATAGCAGTAACGAAAAACGCCTCGCCCAAAAGCTCCAGCATCGTGGTCCTCCCCTGGTCCACAATGCTCAGCCTCTTTTGAGGTTCAACCTCTTTTTGAGGTCTTAGTCGCTCTTTGGCGAACAGAACAGATCGTAGACAACTTCCATGATCTGCCGCGGGCGATCATCGGTCAAGCTATAGTAAATAACTTTGCCGTCGCGTCGCGGCACGACCAGCCCTTCAAGCCGCAGCCGTGACAGCTGTTGCGACACGGCCGCCTGGCGCGCACTGAGCAGGTTTTCCAGCTCGGTCACAGATTTTTCGCCCGTTGCCAGATGGCACAGGATCATCAACCGGCCCTCATGGCTGATCGCTTTTAGAAAGTCGGCAGCCTCACGCGCATTCTGAACCATAAGGTCCAGATCGTCGGTCGAGAGGCTTTCATCAAATACAGGCAGTCCCATGCTTGGTCCTTTTGCCTATTTCACGGGTAAGTTCAAGTCCCACCTACAAGAATCGTCAGGTAATCACAATGTGGCATTTACGCCTAACCTGGCTCACTGGCGGCCAGATCTTCGAGCATTTTGCTAACAATCCCCCAAAAGAAGTCTTCGCCCGGATAGCCCTCTAGCCGGGCCACTTCATGATTGGCCTGTATGAGTATGAATGTCGGGGTGAAATGCACCCTGTGCGCGAGGTCCAGCTGATCAAGTTCTGCGGCAAAAAGGTCGATCCGGCGCAATGGGGCCTGCGCGCCTTCGCGACTAAGCGGATAGATCGGCCCAATCTCAGCGTTCCATCTTGCGCACCAAATACAGCCCGCCTGTTCGACCATAACCAATTCAATACTGGGTGTTTCATGGCCGCGCACGGCCCCAGCGCTCAACGGAACAACAGCAAGACAGCACAGGAATAACAAACGAATCATAGAGAATTCTCATTAGATGCATTGACGCGGCGCATACACTCAACATAATTTGAATATGTGAATAGATCAAGGTGCGGCTGAGCAACTCTCGGTGTGAGCGCGCCCATTCCCAGACAGGAACCTGCATGTTTGACCTAACCCTCGGCGGCGCATTACTGGCAGGTTTGCTGTCCTTCTTGTCGCCCTGCATTTTACCGATCGTGCCGTTCTACCTTTCCTATCTTGCCGGTGTGGGTATGAACCAGATCAGCGCCGACGCACCAATAACAGGCGCTGTGCGCCGCCGGGCGATCATCGCCTCGCTGCTGTTCTCGGCCGGGATCATTACCGTCTTTGTCGGCCTTGGCGCCTCGGCCACATTCTTTGGCCAAATGGTGCGCGAATGGTTCTGGCTGCTGCGCTGGTTCGCCGCCGCGCTGATCATCGCCATGGGGCTACACTTCCTTGGCATATTGCGCATTGGCGTGCTTTACCGCCAGTTTCGCGCTGACCCGGGCGACACTAATAATGTCAGCCTCGCCGGCGCATATTTCATCGGGCTGGCCTTCGCTTTTGGCTGGACGCCCTGTGTTGGCCCAGTTCTGGCGGCAATATTGTTCACCGCTGCGGGGGCCGAGACATCGGGCAGCGGGGCGCTGCTGTTGCTCGCTTACGGGCTGGGCATGACCCTGCCCTTTGTGCTTGCCGCCGCCTTTGTCGGGCCGTTCATGCGCTTCATGCAGCGGTTTCGCAAGCGGCTGGGCTTGATGGAAAAGATCATGGGCGCGTTCTTGGTCCTCTTCGGCGTCCTGATCGCCACCAACTCGATCAACTACATTGCCCAATGGATGATTGTGAACTTCGAGTTCTTTCAAAAAATCGGATAAAGGTAAGATTTCATGAAGCATTTTCTTTTGGCTGCCGTCTTTAGCCTGACCGCCCAAATAGCCGCCGCCGTTACGCTGGGCGATGACGGGCTGCACAAAACTGACTGGATGCGCGACACGTTTAAAGACCTGCGCGAAGATCTGGCCGAGGCCAATGCGCTGGGGCTGGACCTGATGGTTATCATCGAGCAGCGCGGCTGCATTTATTGCACCCGCATGCATGAAGAAACCTTCCCCGACCCGGAGATAAACGCCTATCTGCACGCGCATTACTTTGTCGTGCAAATCAATATGTATGGCGACACCGAGGTCACTGACTTTGATGGCACGACCCTGTCTGAAAAAGACATGGTTTCGCATTGGCGGATGTTGTTCGCGCCGACTATTCTGTTCTTCCCGCATGAGGTTGCAGACGACGCAAGCGCCCCCGAGGCCGCCGCCGCGATGATGCCCGGCGCCTTTGGCCGCTACACCACGCTCAATATGCTGACTTGGGTGCATGAGGCTGGTTATCTGGGTGACGAGAGTTTCCAACGTTACCATGCGCGCATGCTTGAGACTCAGCTACCCGCGCGCGACTAACTCACAAAAATACAAAAACCCGCCAATGTGGCTCTCTGCTTCTTGCGCACATTATTGTTGAAAAACAATGTTCTTTTGATTTTGTATTCAATAACGCAAATATGTTGTTGCATGAATGTAGAGGCTCAGACTAGGCTGTTCAAAAGGCGCTGAGACGCCGAAGGGAGGGATTATGAACAAAACAATTCGCATCGCAGCCGCATGCACCCTGATCGGCGGGGTCGCCTTTGCTGATGGGATAGCCCCCAGTGACGTGACCTTTGAGGAATACGGCGAGATCGTAGAGCCGCTAACCGGCATGGCTGGTGATGCAGACAACGGCATGGTTATTATGACAACCCGAGGCTTGGGCAACTGCGTTGCCTGCCATCAGGTAACAGCGCTTGCAGAGCACCCTTACCACGGTGAAGTTGGCCCGTC
>JAESRD010000311.1 GCA_016764835.1 Paracoccaceae bacterium
GCCCGCCGCAATCAGCAAACACGCGGCCATGGCCGCATTGCTGGCCTGAAAGCCGCCGATCAAGTCAAGCCGGGTCATATGCGCCCGGCCCTGCCAGTCAAACCGCAGGTCTTGGCCCGTTGCGTCAAACCGTTGCGCGAGCAGCCGCAGCCGCGCCTCTGGGCCATGGCCGATGGTGATAACTTCTTGGCCCCGCTTGGCCGCCGCCCCGGCCAGCCCCGGCCCGGCAGCGTCATCAATATTGATCACCGCCACGCCCTCTTCGGGCAAAATACGGCTAAACAGCCCGGCCTTGGCGGCAAGGTATTCTTCCATCGTATGATGATAGTCCAAATGGTCTTGGCTGAGATTGGTGAACCCGGCGGCGGCCAAGACCACTCCGTCTAACCGGCGCTGGTCTAGCCCATGCGACGACGCCTCCATTGCTACATGGCTGATGCCCGCTTTGGCCGCCGCCGCAAGAGCCTGATGCAGGGTCAACGGGTCGGGTGTTGTGTGCCGCAAGGGCAGCTGAAAGTCGCCCTCAACCCCGGTTGTGCCAAGGTTCACTGCCGGACGGCCAAGCACCTGCCACAGCTGGCGGGCAAAGCAGGCGACGGATGTTTTGCCATTGGTCCCGGTCACCGCGACCATGGTTTCGGGCGTTGGCCCATACCAAAGCGCTGCGGCCCGCGCGATCGCCGCGCGTGGGTCTTCTGACAGCACCAACACCGCGTCAGATGCCGCCAGCTCCTTGGCTGCAATCTTAGCGCCTTGGGCGTCGGTCAGCACCGCCGCCGCGCCCATGCGCAATGCATATTGTATAAATTCGCCGCCATGGACCTGACTGCCGCTCAGCGCTGCAAACAAAAAGCCGGGTTTGACCGCGCGGCTGTCAATCGCCAAACCGGTGATCATGATCCCTTGGCCGCCAGCAACGGTTAGCCCCAGATCAGTCAACGAGGTTGCGTGTTGTGGTGCCATAGCTCGGTCCGATCTGCTCTTTGGGCCTCAACAAACTGGCCCATACCCCTTATGGCGCTGGTGCAATCCGCTCAGCCCCATCACCTACACCAGATCATATTCTAATCGGCCTTTGCTCAATAACAGCCCACGGGCCGCCTTTGCCAGAACCAATAGCGTTCTGTTTGGTTTATCGCTCTGTCCGTGCTGCTAACAAGGGCCGGTTGGAGCACTGCTTCCGAAATTGAGCATTCAAGATAGATGCCCAAAGCTTGCGGTTTCAAATACATCAACACGCCAATACCAAGAACTTCTGTGAGCAGCATTACTTTGATAATATTCATAAATATTGCCTTTCAAATTACCGTCGGGCTGTGAGCCCAAATTATCGTTGGGCCACCGGGATAACGCCATCAACATGGCGCCCCTCCTCATTTGGCCTCAGTCCCAGAAGCGGCGCAGTGCGGCGGATCAACTCGGCCGCAACCGGCACGGCTGTCCAGCCAGCTGTGCGGCGCGGGCGTGGCCCCGATGTTTCAACCGGCTCGTCAAGCGTGACGACAACAACATATCGCGGGTCATCAGTCGGAAATACCGCGCCAAAAGTGGCGATCACCCGGTCATCATAATAACCACCACCGCCTTCGCGGGGCTTGTCAGCCGTGCCCGTCTTGCCGCCAACCTCATAGCCCGGCACTTCGCCAAAACTGGCCGTGCCATGGGTAACAACTTGGCGCAATATCGACAAAACTTGACGCGACGTGCGCTCAGAAATTACCCGCTCGCCCTGCTGTGGCGCGCTCTGGCGCTCTAGCGTCGGCGAAACACGCATGCCGCCGTTAGCGATGGTCGCATAGGCCTGTGCCAAATGCAGCGGCGAAGCCGAAAGCCCGTGGCCGTAAGAAATGGTCATGAGCGACAATTCAGACCAATTGGGCGGCAGCTGCGGCCGCCCGGTCGATGCCTCGATCATTTCCAGCTCGGTCGGCACCAAAAGACCCAGCTGGCCCAAGAATTCTTGCTGACGCTCAACCCCGATCATCAGCGCCAAATGCGCTGTGCCGACATTCGAGCTCTCGACGATCACGTCGGTGGTGCTCAGAGTCGGCCCGAGCGGGTGAAAGTCATTGATCCGGTGGCGGCCCCAGCGGATGGGCCCTTGCGTATCAATCATTGTCGATGGGTTGACGAGGCCAAGATCAAGCGCCTGCGCGGCGGCAAAAACCTTGAACACCGAGCCGAGCTCATAGACGCCCTGCGAGGCGCGGTTAAACAGCGGGCTGTCAGACTGGTCACCGGTTATTGGCACTGCGGGCCGGTCATTGGGGTCAAAGTCAGGCAAGCTGGCCATGGCCAAAATCTCGCCGGTCTGCACATCCATAATAATGCCGGTTGCCCCTTTGGCATTCATCAGCCGCATGCCATCATACAGCACTTCTTCCATGGCCGCTTGCACGGTTAGATCAATGGACAATATCAGCGGCGCACCTTCATGCACCGGATCACGCAGGTAATCATCAAAATACAATTCTGTACCAGCAACACCGATCACCTCAGCAGCACTCACGCCTTCGCGGCCATAAGAAGCCCCACCAAGGATATGCGCTGCAATCGCGCCGTTCGGATAAAGCCGCATCTCACGCGGACCAAACAGCAGGCCGGGCTCGCCAATATCATGCACCATTTGCATTTGCTCTGGGCTGATTTGACGGCGGACCCAGAGGAACGTCCGCGTGCCGGTAAAGTCAGCCAACAGCCGTTCAGCGTTAATATCGGGGAAAATTTTCAGCAGTTCAGTCACAGCATAGGCCGGATCAACCATCTGCTCTGGCTGGGCGTAAAGCGCATGTGTCTGCAGGTTGGTCGCTAATATACGCCCATTGCGGTCGGTAATGTCGGCGCGCTGGCTCAAAATCGGGCTGCCGGTGGCCGCATGGCGCGGCTCGGCAGGCTCCGAATTGGCCAAAACAGCCATTTTACCGCCAATCACGCCAAAGGCCATGAAGAAGGCCAGACTCAGGATCAGCAGCCGGCTCTCGGCCCGGCCCCGCGCCTTGTTGCGCATTTCTTCATGCCGCAGCCGGATATTGTCCTTCTCAATCTGCACCGTGCTTTCGCCCTTTTCGCGGGCGGAAAGTATACGGGCAAGGGGGCGCAATGGCTTGCGGGTCATAGCGGCTCCTCCTGCCCGGTCGGGGCGATCAGCCCTTCAGAAGAGAGCTCGATCGTGCCGCTGATGGGCCCCAGCTCCGGTGGCCGCACGGGCACATCGGCAATCGCACCAAATGCGCCGGGCAAAATAGGCATCAGCCCGAGCCGGTCGTAGTTCAACCGCGCAAGCTCGCGCAAACGGTCGGGGCGGTTTTGATACGCCCATTCGGCCCGCAACATGCCCAAACGGCCACGCGCATCGGCCAACTCACTGTGCAAACCGCGCACCTGTTTGATCGCATCTTGGGTGCGGTAATTTTCTTGGTAGGCCCAAAAGGCCAACCCCATGACCAGCAGCGCCATAGATGTAAAAAGCAGTCCCCTCACCGCTTATACTCCTGTTTATTCTTAGGTTGCGGCATGCCCAATGCACTGCGCGTCGGGCTTTGGCCAGCCGGTGCGTCACTGCGCCGCGCCATACGCAGCCGCGCAGAGCGGGCGCGTGGATTGGCGGCCAGCTCGGCCGCGTCGGCGCTGATAGCGCGTTTGGTGATCGGCTCAAAGCCGGGTATCTCTGTCGGGGCTTCTGGCGCATAACGGCTGCCGCCGCCGCCCTTGCTAGAGCGCGCCTGAAGGAACCGTTTGACCATGCGGTCTTCAACCGAATGAAAGGTGACAACGGCCAAAATTCCGCCCGGCTTCAGCGCCCGCTCTGCGGCGGCAAGCCCCTGATATAGCTCATCATATTCTTCATTCACCGCAATACGCAGCGCCTGAAAGCTGCGCGTCGCCGGGTGGCTCTGGCCGGGCTTTTTGCGCGGCAGACAGTTGCTGACAATCGTTGCCAGCTCTAGCGTGCGGGTTAGCGGACGGGCAGCAATAATCGCCTTAGCGATCCGCCGACTGGCGCGTTCTTCACCGTAAAGATACAGGATATTGGCAATCTCGGCCTCGTCTGCGGTATTGACGATATCGGCGGCGCTCAGCCCTTGCCCGCTCATCCGCATATCCAGCGGGCCATCCTTTTGAAATGAAAACCCGCGCTCGGCTTGGTCGATCTGCATTGACGATATGCCAAGGTCGAGCACGACGCCATCGAGCGGCTCGGATGCTAAAGTATCGAGCGCTGAGAACCGGCCTTCGACCATGGTCAGCCGCCCGGCATACTCATCGGCCCAGTCTTGCGCCATAGTGAAAACAGCCGGGTCGCGGTCAACGCCGGTGACATGGCTGGCCCCTGCATTAAGCAACCCGCGCGCATAGCCGCCAGCACCAAAAGTGCCGTCAAGCCAATGGCCAGTGATCGGCGCGGCAAGGGCGAGGATCGGGGTCAGTAATACGGGGATATGAGGCGCGGCAGCGGTCATTGAAACGGCCTATTCCGGGGGGGCGGGTTCAAGGAGGCTGAGCGAGTCAAAGCCCTCCTCTTGCTCCGCCAACCAGCTGGCAATATCGAGTGATTTGGTCGCGGCGAATGTTTCCGACTTCCACAGCTCAAAATAGTCGCCGTAGCCCAAGAAGGTCAGCTCGCCCTCGCCCAAGCCCAGCTTCTCGCGGAACCGGAGCGGCAGCACAATGCGACCATCCTTATCAACGCTGATTGGCGAGGTTTGGGTAAAGTAGAAATAGCTCATCGCGTTCTTATTGCGACCCGCTGGCATTTTGCGGATCCGCTCGCGGATTTTGGTGATTTCCTCAACAGACCAGACGCGCAAATGGTCGGTCAGGTCGTCAGAATATTGCAGGATCATGGTGGCGGAAAGACCGATGGCCCATTTCGGATCATTGGCCTCTAAGACGCCTCGAAAATCGGCCGGAACGGACACGCGGCCCTTCTGGTCGATCTTTTGCGGTATCTCACCTGTGAAGCTATGCGTCACCAGCGCCCAACATCTTTCCTATCCCCTGCAAAATTGTGTTTTAAATGAAAACGACGGATCGAGCTGCTGCCACTGCCCGATCCGTCGTCTGTCCCGTTGCCGGGAAGTCCGACTGCGCGCGCCACCTGGGGGGATGTCTGCTCGCTCGCGCGCCGGATCTCTTGTTGTCGGAAATGGCGAGCTGCCTGTATGTAAACCTGCTATTTTGCCGGTGGGGTTCTTTAGATGCCCCTTGAATGCTTGCTCGTCGTTTCCGTGGTCAATATGTGCCATGGTGCGATCTGGTAATCAATGGGTTTTTATGGATTCAAATGGTATTTGCAGATATGCCACAGCAAATTCACCTTGAACAAAATCAAGCTAAAAACTATTGACGCAGCCCGTTGGGGTGTATGGCAGCCCATTTCGCTACATTTAGTTGAATACTAGCAATTGGCACATATTTCACGCCTGGCCCGACCATTTTACTGTGCTGATTATAGGTCTTTTGAATTCTGAGGATCAGACGGTCAGTAACAGTCAAATCCCATGTTCAGCGGCGAATCCAAAGAGGCACGGCGTCAAGCCGGACCAAAACTGCCTGTTTTGTTGATGATTCCAACCAGTCCCAGTGTAAACCCGGCCCAGTACCAGATGATCCCAGCCGTGCCCGCCCCCAAGTACCAGATGGTCCCAGAGGCGGATTGGCAGGCTAGGCCATGCCGCCCGTGATCAGACCGCGGGCTATTTGGCGGTAAGCATTGGCCATAATCCCGGTGCCGGTGGCAATCGGGCGACCTTCATCGCCGCCAATGCGGGTGTCGAGGTCGATGGGCAATGTGCCAAGAAGCGGCAGGTCCAGCTCCTTGGCTGCGGTGGCCACGCCGCCATGGCCAAACAGATGCGCTTCATGGCCGCAATTGGGGCATATATAGAGAGACATGTTCTCAATCATGCCCAGAACCGGGGTTTTGAGCGTGTTGAACATGTCCACCGCTTTGCGCGCATCTAAGAGGGCGACGTCTTGCGGGGTCGAGACAACAATCGCGCCGGTCAGGTGGGTGCGCTGGCACAGCGACAGCAGCACATCGCCAGTGCCGGGCGGCAGATCAATGATCAAGACATCAAGCTTACCCCAGTTCACTTGGGTCAATAGCTGTTGCAAGGCGCCCATCAGCATGGGCCCGCGCCAGACGATGGCTTTGTCGGGGTCAACCATTAGGCCGATCGACATCATGGTCACGCCATGCGCATGCAGCGGCTCAATGATCTTACCGCCGCTGCTTTTGGGCCGCTCCGACACGCCCATCATTTTTGGTACCGAGGGCCCGTAAATATCAGCATCGAGCAGCCCGACCTTGCGGCCCTCTTTGGCCAAGGCCACGGCAAGGTTGGTGGCGACGGTTGATTTGCCAACCCCGCCCTTACCTGAGCCGACGGCCAAAATCTTGTCTATCCCGGCAATGCGCTGCGGCCAAACGCTCTGCAACCGTTAAGCGAAATGTTGAAATCGTTCGCGATCAACTACGGCTTTCTTCAGCTTCCC
>JAESRD010000312.1 GCA_016764835.1 Paracoccaceae bacterium
ACCCTGTTCATAAGAAGGGTCGGCGTCTTCATATTTGGCGTCGGCTAAGCGCATGCTGTCATGATCGCCAAACTCGAAATGTTCATCACCCTCGCCCGCACCCGCCACTTTGGCCGGGCAGCAGAAGAGGTCGGCGTCACTCAGCCGACGCTTTCCGCCGCCATCCGCCAGCTTGAAGACACGCTCGGCACACTGCTTGTGCGGCGCGGCTCACGGTTTGAGGGCTTGTCGGATGAAGGCGAGCGTGTTCTGGTTTGGGCGCGCAAGATCGTGGCCGATACGCGGACCATGCGCGAAGAAATCATGGCGGCCAAAGGCGGCCTGAGCGGCACAGTCCGGCTGGCGGTTATCCCAACCGCGCTGGCGGCGTCGGCCCGGCTGACCAGCCGTTTTTCGCATAACCACCCGAATGTGCGTATCTCTATTCGCGCCGCGACCTCGGTACAGATTTTGGAGCAATTGGTCGATCATTCGGTTGATGCCGGCTTGACCTATCTTGACAATGAGCCGCTCGGTCAGGTGCGCACGGTGTCACTTTATTCGGAGCGCTATGTGTTGCTGACCAATGGCGACATTAAAGACAAATACGGGCCGGGGCGCAGTGTTAGCTGGGCCGATCTGGCTGATTTGCCGCTATGTTTGTTGACGCCAGACATGCAAAACCGCCGGATTATTGACCGTCATTTGGCCGAAGCGCGGGTGATTGATGCGCCGCGTATCGAGTCGAACTCGACCATTGCGCTAGTCTCGCATGTGCTATCTGGCGGCTGGGCGACGATACTGCCCGAGCAGGCAGTGGCACCGTTCATTCAATCTGGCCCGCTGGTGGCGACGCCGATTGTTGCTCCTGATATTCGGCAAAATGTCGGCCTTGTCGTGGCCCCGCGTGAACCGCAGCGACCGGTTATTGCCGCGTTGTTACAAGAGGCGCGCCGGATTGCGGCTAAGTACAAGGCAAAATCTGGCTCTTGATAGGAAAATTCTATC
Source organism: Paracoccaceae bacterium (assembly GCA_016764835.1). The sequence continues at coordinate 988 of JAESRD010000312.1, forward strand.
AAACAACGAGAATTTGATATTGATTTGCGGTGCAATGATGCAGATCAAGAACTGTGGCATTCTTTGCCGCGCGTCCTTTTTCGCCCATCTTAGCAGCCTTAGCGCCCCAGCCCCATTGCCCGGATCATGAAATGACTGCATCGCCAGACCAAGATATAGCCAGCCGGCTTACAGAAATACTAAATGAACACAGCATATTAGAGGGACCATTTCTGCCCATCTTGCAGGCGGTTCAGGCCGAATGGGGCTATGTTTCGCAAGTGGCTTTGGCGCAAATTGCCGATCATCTCAACATAACATTGGCCGAGGCGCATGGTGTCGCGTCGTTCTATCATGATCTGCGCAGCGCGCCCGGCGGGCGGGCATCGGTCAAAATTTGCCGGGCTGAGGCCTGTCAGGCCATGGGCGCAAACGCTTTGGTGGCGCAAGCGCAGGCCAAGCTGGGGCTTGATTGGCACGAGACCAGCGCCGATGGCGCGGTGACGCTCGATCCTGTATTTTGCCTTGGGCTTTGCGCCTGCGCACCGGCGGCAATGGTCAATGGCAAGCTGCATGGCCGGGTCACGCCAGAGAAGCTCGACGCGCTGTTGGCGGAGGTCACATCATGAAGGTATTTTTGTCGCAAGATGCTATGGCCAAGGCGCTGGGCGCGGAGGATGTGGCGGCTGCTTTTGCCGCCCAAGGGCAGAAGCTGGTCCGCACAGGGTCACGCGGTATGGTCTGGCTGTAGCCAATGGCCGAGATCGAGATTGACGGCGTGCGCTGTGGTTTTGGGCCGCTGGTGCCGGGCGACGTGGCCGCTTTGCTGGCCGACCCGAATAGCCACCCAAAGGCGCTTGGCCCGGTTGAGGATATTCCGTTCTTTGCCCGCCAAACCCGGCTGACCTTTGCCCGCGTCGGGGTGATTGCGCCGCTGGATATGGATGATTATGAGGCCCATGGCGGGCTGGTTGGGCTGCGCCGGGCGCTCGATATGGCACCTGATGATGTCATTGGCGAAGTCACCGCCTCGGGCCTGCGCGGGCGCGGCGGCGCGGGCTTTCCAACCGGCATAAAGTGGAAAACTGTGGCCGGGGCTGTGGCCAATCAAAAGTACATCATTTGCAATGCAGATGAGGGTGACAGCGGCACATTTGCCGACCGTATGTTGATGGAGGGCGACCCGTTTTGCCTGCTTGAGGGCATGGCGATTGCCGCGGTGAGCGTTGGCGCGACCAAAGGCTATGTCTATCTGCGCTCGGAATATCCCGATGCGATTGCGATCATGTCAGAGGCTGTGCGGCTGGCGCGGGGGCACGGCCTGCTGGGGCCAAGTATGCTCGGCCAAGGCCCGGCATTTGATGTTGAAATCCGCATTGGCGCTGGCGCTTATGTTTGCGGCGAAGAAACCTCGCTGCTCAACTCGCTTGAGGGCAAGCGCGGTGTGGTCCGGGCCAAGCCGCCGCTGCCTGCACTTGAGGGGCTGTTCGGCAGGCCAACCGTTGTTAATAACGTTTTAAGTCTGGCGACTGTACCGGTGATCATGCAGCACGGTGCCGGGCATTACGCTGATTTTGGCCTTGGCCGCTCGCAAGGCACAATGCCGCTCCAGCTGGCGGGCAATATCAAATTTGGCGGGCTGTTTGAGGCCGGTTTTGGCCTTAGCCTTGGCGAGATCATCAATGATATTGGCGGCGGCACGGCCACTGGCCGCCCGGTTAAAGCCGCCCAAGTCGGCGGCCCGCTTGGCGCGTATTTTCCGCCAGCTAAATTTGACACGCCGTTTACCTATGAGCATTTTGACGCCGCCGGTGGGCTGATCGGCCATGCCGGGATCACTGTGTTTGACGACACTGCCGATATGGCCGGGTTGGCCCGGTTTGCTATGGAGTTTTGTGCCATTGAGAGTTGCGGTAAATGCACCCCCTGCCGGATTGGTGCTGTGCGCGGCACCGAGACGATCGACGCGATCATCGCCGGTGCACCCGGTGCGGTCGAGGTGCTGACTGATCTGTGCGAAACCATGAAATACGGCTCGCTCTGCGCGCTTGGCGGGTTCACCCCCTACCCTGTCATGTCGGCGCTCACACATTTTCCAGACGACTTTGCCCCAGTTAAGGAGGCCGCCGAATGAAAGATTTCATCCTCCCAGATATGGGAACCCCAGCCGCGCGCTCAGACGTGCAGATCACTCTGAACATTGACGGCTTTGACATCACCGTCCCTGAGGGCACCTCGGTTATGCGCGCTGCCGCCGAGGCCGGTATCAAGGTGCCCAAGCTGTGCGCCAGCGATAATATCGAGGCCTTTGGCTCTTGTCGGCTTTGTCTGGTTGAGATCGAAGGCCGGCGCGGGTTGCCCGCCTCTTGCACCACGCCTGTCGCCCCCGGCATGATCGTGCACACGCAGACTGAACCGGTGAAAAAGGTCCGCAAAGGGGTGATGGAGCTGTATATCTCCGACCATCCGCTTGATTGTCTGACCTGTGCGGCCAATGGCGATTGCGAGCTGCAAGATATGGCCGGGGCGGTTGGCCTGCGCGATGTGCGCTATGCACCGGGGCAAAACCACTTTGAAGCCCGCCAAAACGGCGAGGCCAACAAAGCCTTTGCGCCCAAAGACGAGAGCAACCCCTACTTCACCTATGACCCGGCCAAATGCATTGCCTGTTCGCGCTGCGTGCGCGCCTGCGAAGAAGTTCAGGGCACGTTTGCGTTGACCATGGAAGGGCGCGGCTTTGAGAGCCGCATTTGCGCTGGCGGCACGTTGGACGACTTTTTGTCATCTGACTGTGTGTCTTGTGGTGCTTGCGTTCAGGCCTGCCCGACCGCCACTTTGCAAGAAAAGTCAGTGATCGAGATCGGCACGCCGGAGCATTCTATCGTCACCACCTGCGCCTATTGCGGTGTTGGCTGCACGTTTGAAGCGCAGATGCGCGGCGACGAGCTGGTGCGGATGGTGCCCTATAAAGGCGGCGAAGCCAACCGGGGCCATTCTTGCGTGAAGGGTCGTTTTGCTTGGGGCTATGCCAACCATAAAGAGCGCATAACCGAGCCAATGATCCGCGACGATATTAGCGAGCCATGGCGGCAAGTGTCATGGGATGAGGCGATTGACTTTGCCGCCACCCGGCTGCGCGCTTTGCAGACCAAATATGGCAGAAACGCCATTGGCGGCATTACCTCGTCGCGCTGCACCAATGAAGAAACTTATCTTGTGCAAAAGATGATCCGCGCTGTGTTTGGCAATAACAACACCGATACTTGCGCCCGCGTCTGCCATTCGCCCACCGGCTACGGGCTGAAAACCACCTTTGGCACCTCGGCTGGCACGCAAAACTTCGACTCTGTTGAGCATACTGATGTTGCCCTGCTGATCGGGGCCAATCCGACCGACGCGCATCCGGTTTTTGCTTCGCGGTTGAAGAAACGGCTGCGGGCGGGGGCCAAGCTAATTGTGGTTGACCCGCGCCGGATCGATCTGGTCCGTTCGGCACATATTGAAGCGTCGCATCATCTGGCGTTGCGGCCCGGTACGAACGTGGCCGTGCTCACCGCTTTGGCCCATGTCATCGTCACCGAAGGGCTGATCGACGAAGACTTTATCAAGCTGCGTTGCGACTGGGATGAGTTCTTGGACTATGCCGAGTTTGTTAGCGCCGAGCGCCATGCGCCCGAAGCAGTAGAGGCAGCAACCGGCGTACCGGCGAAGGAGCTGCGCGCAGCGGCAAGGCTGTTTGCCACAGGCGGCAATGGGGCCATCTATTACGGGCTCGGCGTGACCGAGCACAGCCAAGGCTCGACCACGGTTATGGCCATTGCTAACCTTGCCATGATGACCGGCAATATTGGCAAAGAGGGCGTGGGGGTTAACCCACTACGCGGCCAGAACAACGTGCAAGGCGCTTGCGATATGGGCTCGTTCCCGCATGAGCTGCCCGGCTACCGCCATGTAGCGGATGACAAAGTGCGCGGTGAGTTCGAGGCTGCTTGGGGCGTGACGCTCGACCCTGAGCCGGGCCTGCGCATCCCCAATATGCTCGATGAAGCGGTCGAGGGCCGGTTCAAGGGCCTCTATGTGCAGGGCGAAGACATCCTGCAGTCCGATCCGAACACCAGGCACGTGGCGGCCGGCCTCGCGGCGATGGAATGCGT
>JAESRD010000025.1 GCA_016764835.1 Paracoccaceae bacterium
AGGCGCCACGGGTTTTTGCACCGCGCTCAGCGCCGCGGCCCCGTCAAGCCAATCCTGCCCGGCTTTGCGCATATCGGCCAGCGCTTTTGGCCCGTTCTGATCGGGCAGGCCCTCCATCAGGTTGGTCAACCGGTTGAGCCAGCGTGACGGCACAGTCGGTGCATCCTCAGAGCGGATGGTCCGGCTGAGACACACCTGCGCCCCGGCCACCGCCTGCATATAATCATGCGCCGACAGCCCGACCCGGCGCTCAGGCAGCAGCAGCCCAGCCTGGGCGCGCATTTGCCGGTTCAGCCACGGATCGGCTTTGGGGGTTTGCGGCCAGATACCGTCATTTAGCCCGCCAAGTATGACAAGATCAGCGCCCTGAACGCGGGCCTCAAGCGTGCCCCAGATCAGCACATGCGGGTGGCCTTTGTCGCGGTCGCGCACCTCATGCATAGCCAAAATACCATCGAACAAAGCCGAATATTCGAGCGGCGAGAGTGGCGCGCCAATATCAGCATGACGTCGCAGCTCTTGAGTGGCGATCAGGGCTTTGCGTCCGGCGGCTTCAGCCCAAAGGGCCGCAGCGGCGGGCTTTGCCTCACCAGATGACAGCGCTTCGGCCAGTTGCAGATGCCGCTCAACATGGGCGCTCAGGCTTTGCCGGGCGCTGGTTTGTTCGGCGGTTTGCGCCAAACAGCCGACCAGCCACTGGCCCCAAGCGACACGCACCGCATCATCCTTGCCGGTCTTTTGAACAAAGCGCTCAATGTCATCGGGGCCGGGCCGGGGCCGGCCATTGCGGCGCATGAACAGCTCTAGCTCATGGCTAAACAGAACGTGCTGGCCCCGGTCAACATCGGCATGGCACAGCGGATGTTTGAGCAGCGCCAGTAGCGGGCCGGGCGTCAGCGGACGGTCAAACAAAGTGGCGACATGGCGCAAGAACCGGCCCGGCGGGGTCAGCGCCAGCGGTAGCCCGGCGCTGTCGTCGGGGATAATCTGCCACCGGTCGAGGGCGGCGGCAACGCGGCGGGTGAGCATGCGGTCAGGGGTGATAAGGGCCGCGGTTTGGCCGTTATCCAGCGCGACCCGCAGTTGCAGGGCAATTGCCTCGGCCTCTTCGCGGGGGCCGGGGGCCTCAATAAGCGTCAGCCCTTTGGTGGCCTCGGTCAAGTCGCCCAACGAAGGGCCATCGGCCAGCCACTGGTCTGTCACCGGGGCTGGGCGCAGCGAGAGCGAGATCAGGGCGTTGCGGGCCGGGCGGGCAGGCGCGCAATTCGCCCAATCTTGCACATCGCCGGGCAACATATTGAGCCGTTCGCACAGGCGGGCAAAGCGAAATTGCGGGTGGTCTTCGCTGGTGAGCGCTTGGTCGAGCACGGTCCAGGCCGGGGCGGGCATGTCAAAATCAAAGCCGGGTAGGATCACCGCGCCATTGGGCAGCCGGGCGACGGCCTCGAGCAAAAGCACCGTTGTGCCGCGTGATCCGGTGGAGCCCGCGACGATGATCGGGTCGGCGGGCGGCGTCTGTTCCCAGCTGGCAATCAACCGTATAACAGACAGCCGTTGGCGGGCTTCGCGGCTGGGCGCCTCTTCGGCATTATCGAGGTAATGGCCTGCAATGCTTAGGAAATCGAGCGTGCGTTGCCAGTGACCTGAGCTGTCTGAGACATCAAGCGCGCGCAGCACTTCAGGGCCGACACCTTCGCCCTCCATCTCTTGCATTAGCTCTGCCAATGAGCTGGCAAGGTCAAACAGCGCCGCGCGTGGGGCGAATTTGGGCTCTTTGTCGAGCAGAGCAGAGATCAGCTGGGTCAGCTCTAGCTGGCGGCGCAACGGCGGCGCGGGTGCCGCCAGACCGCCGGATGCGGCGTTAAACGACAGATCGGTGATCAGCTTGATGCGCGGCAGCAGCCGGGGCGGCCCATCGTCGTAGATCTGGCGCATCCGGCGCTGCATGCGGCGCGTGTTCACAAATATTGTGACGCGGGCAAGCGCCTCGGGGCTGCTGCCCGGCAGCCGCGCCTCAAGCCCAGCCAAAGCCTTGCGGGCAAAGTCGACACCGGGGGGCAGGCCAAACAGATTTGGGTGATCGCTGCCGGACCTATGAAACATTGCTGTGCTCCATGAATGCGTTGGCCATGAGCGCTTCGGCAAGTGGCAGGCTGCTCGGCTGACCAACATCGCACCATGTGCCGGGATAGACCACGCCGAATAGGGCTTTTTCGGCGTCCATCGCATCCCAGATTTTGTTGAGCGAAAAGACAGGCGTGCTAATGGCGGCAAGGCGCGACGTGTCAATGATTTGAACACCAGAATAAACGTAGCCCGGCCCGCGCGCGAGCCGCCCGGCAGCGTCTATGGTAAAGTCGCCGCGGCCCTTATGGCCAATGGCGCGGCTGGGCGCGACCAGAAGCAACAGCGCTTCCATCTTGGCGGGGTTCCAGTGCTGGGCCAGCTGGGTGAGCGCGGTATTATCGCTCCAAACCGCATCGCTGTTGAGCGTATAAACAGGCCCGGCCCCGAGTAGCGGCAGCGCGTGGCGCAGCCCGCCGCCGGTCTCAAGCGCCTGTGTCTCATGCGAAAACAGGACATCGCTACCAGCCAAATGGGCTTCTATCTGCCCGCCCAGATAGTTGAGGTTTACCACGCGGCGCAGCGGCATGACCGGCGCGGTTAGCGCCAATGCATGGTCTATCAACGGCTGTCCGGCAACCTTGATCATCGGCTTGGGCTGCCCGTCCGTCAGCGCAGCCATACGTGTGCCGCGCCCGGCAGCAAAAATCATGGCTGCCTGAGGCAGGTTCCTTGGTGTAATATCTGGCAAATCGGCCCCGGCACTATGTTGGGGCTGATTGTAGCGCATGTCCGGCGGCGAGGGCAGCCTAAAACGAGGCTAGAAGACCACCAGATCATTGGTAAACATGTCGATGTCGGTAATGTTGTTTAGCGTCAGCGTATTGCCGCTGCCAAAGTCGAAAACTGTGTTTCCGTCGATGATACTGGCATATTCAAGAACCTCGGCGACAGTCTTGCTACTGCCGCCCCAAAGCGCGTCATCTATCCGTAGCGTGTCTATATCGTCTTGAAAATCGAGCACGGTGTCACGGCCTTCGGTAAAGATGAACGTATCTGCGCCTTTGCCGCCATTGAGTTTGTCATTGCCAGCGCCGCCAAAGAGCGAATCTGCGCCTGCATTGCCCTTGAGAATGTCGTTGTCATTATCGCCCCTGAGCTTGTCAGCACCATCATTGCCATAGAGCGTGTCTTTGCCATTGCCGCCATAAAGTTCGTCAAAATTGTTGCCGCCGTACAGGATGTCGTCATCGGATTCGCCATACAGCGTGTCAGCGCCTGCATTGCCATAAAGCACGTCTTCTCCGGCGCCGCCGCGTAGCACGTCGCTGCCCTCTTTGCCGCTGAGCTGATCATTGCCCCCACCGCCATAAAGGCTGTCAGTGCCAAGCCCGGCATCGAGAATGTCATCACCCGCACCGCCATAAAGCTGGTCAAAACCATTATTGCCAAACAAAATGTCAGCTCCGGCATCGCCCACTAGAGTGTCATGGCCGTTTTGACCCTTGAGATAATCATTATCATTGCCGCCATAAAGCTGGTCAGACCCGGCACCACCAAAGATTGAATCATCGCCATCTTGGCCAAAGATCGTGTCGCTACCGCCGCGTGAGCTGAGCGCGTTATCCGCACTATTGCCGATAATATGGTTCCAAGCTTTGCCGCCGGAATAGGCCTCTATCACCGTATCAGGGACCAGCCCCATATTGCCGACCAAGCCGTAAACGCTGCTAAATGCGCCGCCGTTTAGGTCAACCACCTGGCGCTCAGTGTCGTCGCTAAAATCAATGTGATCATAGCCGCCTTCATCATAGATGGTGAAGGAGTTCTCTTTTGGTGTGCCGGCATTATGGGCAAAGAAATCATCAAGATAGGTGCCGGTATTGGCGCTTACGCCGTAGGTCGTGTTGCCCGCTGTGGCCCCACCACTTGGCGCGCCATAAAGGTTCTGCATGGCAATGATATCGACCATCATCGGCGTGACAGACGGCGCATAGCTGGCGTCGATCGCGGTGTTCTCGGTCTGGCTAAAATAAGACATGATCGACATTTGCCAGCTGTCATTTACAAATATAGCGTCGGTCTCGTAATCGGCTGAGCTATTATAGTCGCCCGGATGGCCCAGCCCCAGCGCGTGGCTGGTTTCATGCAGATAGGTTTGGAACGAATAGCTGCCGACGCCGGTGCCGTTATTGCTCAGCCACGCGGTAGAGACATTAACATTGGCCGAGATGGTCTCGCCTGTGGTGAAGAACGACACATTGGTCACCGCGCCGCCCGCATTATCATCATAGGTAATATCTGCCGAGCCGCTGGTCATGGTGAAAGAAATATTGGCGTAAACCGACCATATTTCCAGCGCGGCCATGGCCAGCACTTGGCCATCGGCCGTTAGCCCGCCCATGTTCACGCTCAGCGATGCGCCGGTATTAAGGTCAAATGCATGGGGGATTGATCCGGTATCTATCCAATATTGGTCGGTCAGATAGGCGGCAAATTCATTAACGGTCGCGGTCGTCGGCATTGCTGGATTCTCCTGCGCATTCGGCTTTCGCCAAACCTAGAGGACAAGTTTTGCTAAATTGTGGCGGGTTGGCCTATGGCAACGCTGAATTGAACATTGTCACGCCCAATGCGCGGGCTGGGCGCGGGCAAAGTTGGCGTTGTTAGCTCCCCCCAGCTGGGCTAACAGGGGGCGAACTGTTGAAAGCCCACCTGTCCTATGTCTGATCCGCACATGAAACTGGTCTTGGTGACCCCTGAAATCCCCTACAATACCGGCGCAATAGGGCGGACCTGTTTGGCGCTAGATCTTGAGCTGATCTTGATCAAACCTTACGGGTTTTCGATTGAGGAAAAGGCAGTGCGCCGAGCTGGCATGGACTATTGGCAGCACGTGCATCTGAGTGAATATGACGACTGGCAAAGCTTTTTGGATGCGCGACAGCCACCGCGCGACAGCCTGTATTTCTTCGAAGAACATGGCGCGCAGAGCGTGTTTGATCCAGACTATCAACATGATGCCTACTTGGTATTTGGCTGCGAATCCAAAGGCCTATCAGATGCGGTGTTAGACGGCATGGATGACCGCGTGTTTAATCTGCCAATGATTAACCCCAAAGTCCGCTCGCTCAACTTGGCCAACACAGTCACTGCCGTGATCTACCAAGCGATGCGCACGCAGTTGAGCTAGCGGCTCAAATCTCGCCCAGCTCAGGTTTCACACAGCTCAGACCGGGTGAAAAACCGCTTACCGCGGCCATTATCGAGCGAGAACATACCGCCGCGCCCTTTGATCACATCAATGATCAGCCGCGTGTGTTTCCATGTCTCATATTGCGCCCCGCCAATGTAGAATGGCGCGCCGCCGATATTGCCCATCAGCACGTCGTGATCGGCAATAATCAAATCGCCCTCGGCGTAGCACATTGGCGAAGAGCCATCGCAACAGCCACCCGATTGGTGAAAGATCACCGGTCCGTGGTCGGCGACAATCTCTTTGATCAGCTCCAGCGCTGCGTCGGTTGCCTCAACTTGCTCAGCCATATTGCCTCCCAAACGGGAGCGCCCCTATCTGAGCGCTCCCTTAAAGTTACTCAGCTTTTAGAAAAAGCCCAGCTTATTTGGGCTATAGCTCACCAACAGGTTCTTGGTCTGCTGATAATGATTGAGCATCATCAGATGGTTCTCACGGCCAACACCCGACTGTTTATAGCCGCCAAATGCCGCATGCGCAGGATAGGCATGGTAGCAATTGGTCCAAACACGCCCGGCTTTAATCGCCCGGCCTGCCCGGTAGCAGGTGTTCATATTGCGCGACCAAACGCCAGCGCCCAGCCCATAAAGCGTATCATTGGCGATCTCGATCGCTTCCTCGTCGGTCTTAAACGTGGTCACAGCCAGCACGGGGCCAAAGATCTCTTCTTGGAAGATCCGCATGTCATTGGTGCCCTTAAATACGGTTGGCTGAATGTAGTACCCGCCCTCCATATTTGGCCCCAACTTGGCCGGGCCGCCGCCGATAAGCAGCTCAGCACCCTCTTTGCGGCCAATATCAATATAAGACAGGATCTTCTCATATTGCTCTTCGGACGCCTGCGCGCCGAGCATGGTCGCAGAATCCAGCGGGTCAGCCTGCACAATGGCTTCGATCCGTTTCAGGCAGAGCGCCATGAAGTCTTCATAGATATCTTCGTGGATAATCGCCCGGCTCGGGCAGGTGCAAACCTCACCTTGGTTAAACGCGAACAACACCAAACCTTCGATAGCTTTGTCGCGAAAGGCGTCATCCTCATCCATGATGTCCTTGAAGAACACATTGGGTGACTTGCCGCCCAGCTCAACCGTGCTGGGGATAATGTTTGCGGCTGCATATTGCATGATCAACCGGCCCGTTGTCGTCTCACCAGTAAAGGCGATCTTGGCAATACGGGTCGAGGTTGCCAGCGGTTTGCCAGCCTCAAGGCCAAAGCCATTGACCACATTCAGCACGCCCGGCGGCAGAATGTCGGCAATCAGCTCCATCAGCACCAAGATCGATGCCGGTGTCTGCTCGGCTGGTTTGAGTACAACGCAATTGCCAGCAACCAGCGCCGGGGCCAGCTTCCATGTGGCCATAAGAATGGGGAAGTTCCACGGGATAATCTGCCCGACCACGCCAAGCGGCTCATGGAAGTGATAAGCGACAGTGTCATTGTCGATCTGGCTCGACGTGCCTTCTTGTGCCCGGATAACCCCAGCAAAATAACGAAAGTGATCAATCGCCAGCGGAATATCGGCCGCCGTCGTTTCGCGGATCGGCTCGCCGTTATCCCATGTGTCAGCCTCGGCCAGCAGGTCCAGATTGGCTTCCATCGCATCGGCGATCTTCAGCAGCACAAGACTGCGCTCGGCAACCGATGTCGTCCCCCATGCGTCTTTGGCGGCGTGGGCCGCGTCGAGCGCCAGCTCAATGTCTTTGGCGTTTGAGCGCGGGATCTGACATAGGACCGAGCCATTAACAGGCGTCGTATTGTCAAAATACTGGCCATCCACCGGGGCTATGAATTTCCCGCCAATAAAGTTGCCGTATTTCTCTTTGAATTTAAAAGCCATTTTATTCCTCCCAGAACTTTGCTCTCAAGTATCTGGGGTTAGGCTGGAACAAACTTCCGCTTGTGTCATCGGCCCCAAAGCAGGCGCCGGGTGCGATGTGTCGCAAGGTTGAGACAGGTTGAGGCACAAAATCGCGCGCAGGGCTAATGCGGCCCGCCGAATTTCTTGAGCTTGCGGTGCAATGTTGCCCGGCTAATGCCCATGGCCCGCGCCGCAGCACTGACATTGCCACCGCTGCTGGCCAGCGCTTGTTGGATAATCCGGTGCTCAGCCATGGCGTACTCTTTCGCCTGATCAATGTCTTGACCTTGCAGGCTGGCCAAAGGCCGCGCGGTTTTCATATCAGCCTTGCTCAGCCCATACAGCGTGCGCGCGCCGCGGGTGGCGCCAATAACAAGGTCATCGCCGTTTACGGCCAAAAGGGCGGCACTGGTGCGCGCAGTCTGCCCGTCTTGATCGGTTGCCAAAATGATCTTCGCCGCTGGGAACCGCGCGCGGAAATGATCGGTTTCAATCCGCCGGGCCGTATCGACCACCGCCGCAGATATCAGCCGCGAAAACCCCGCCGTCAGATCAGCCCGGCACGACGAGACATCGACCACCGCCATCAGCTCGCCCTCATGGTCAAATATCGGCGCGGCGGTGCAGGAAAGCCCGGTGTTTTTGGCGTGAAAGTGCTGGTCTTTATGGATCGTCAGCGGCCGTTCTTCGACAATGCAAGTGCCGACACCATTGGTGCCCTCGCTCTTCTCGCTCCAAACTGCACCGGTCCAAAGTCCCCATTGGTGAAACGCCTCATCGTCTTGCGGCGCACCACGCCGGGCAATAGCCACGCCATGCGCATCTGCCAGCACAACGCTACAGCCCACATCGCCAACCGCCAGATATAGCTGGTCGAGGCTAACCTCGCTGGTGCTGATCAGCAGCCCCACCTGTTCTTGTGCTGTGCGTAATTCTTGGTCTGTCAGCCGCTCGGGCGGGCGCTGATGGCCGGGGTCCAACTCATGCAATAGGCTAGACCTTTGCCATGACGCGACCAAAGGTTGCCGGGCCGCCCCATCGCCTGCGATGGCCGCCTGTATCGTTTCCGTATGTTGGTCTGCTGACGCCACAAATTGTCCACAATGGAGATCATTGAGGCGAGCATAGCATAAATTTGGCCGGTTCGACAGTTTTTGAGGCATTGGCAATATCGGGCCGTTTTGCACGGCGGTTGCAGCAAGGTGAAAGCCGCGGCTAGCCTGCGGTGGTTTCAGCCGCATAACGGGCAGCCCATTGGCGGCTTGTCGCATCGGCTAGTTTTTGCGTCGGCGGGCTGGCATTAGCGGCAAGTGATTTTTGCAAGCCTAACGCGTTGAGGATATCAGCCAATATGCGCCGGGGATCACTCGAAAGCCTATCGTAAGATACCTCGAGGGGCTGCACGTTTTCATGGCGAAACCACGTTTTCCAAGCCTCATCAAGCTGCTTTAACTCAGCGAGGTGATGGCCAATTGCAGCGCCATCATAATAGGGCTGCTGTGGCTCTGATAGCCGTTCCAGCTCTGTGCCATCTGCCGCCATGTGCCACAGGCCGGTCTGGCGCGCCTTGACCAATGAGATCGCCTGATCCAGCTTGCTGGCCCGTGTCAGGTAGATAAATAATGTAGGGCCAAAAGCCGCCTCGATACGGGCAACATCGGTTTGCATATCACCGTGAAGCAAGGCGGTTTGCTGCATAAAGAAGTCAAAGCTCTTGCGCTGCATTCTCAGCCCGAAAATAGCAGTATCGCCACGACCTTCAGCAATGGCTGCATTATATATTGCCCTCAATGCTGCTTCATGGGTCGAGAATGCGTCAGCGTTAAGCCCATTGCTTTGCAGCCAGCTTGCAAGCGAAGGGTTGTGAAAGTAAGAACCGGGATTGCCCGCCACGCCAGTTTCTTCCAGCAATTTGCAGAGCAAAGTACTGCCGCTTCTCGGGCTGGTACAGATCATGTACGATTTGTAGCGGGAATTTGTCATCAAATACCCCTAAACCAACTCTGCAATAATCTCGGCCGCGAGGCCCGCATCTACATGCAGCCCGTCCGCTTGGCGCAACAGGTCGCAGCCGCGCCAGCGCATTGCCCATTCGTTCAGCCGAACGGTGGTATCGCTCGGATTTAGCCCGTGTTGTGCCAGCAGCGCGCCGTAATCATCAGCGTACCAAAGCGGGCGCTCTACCAGCAGGCGCAGCAGCGTTTTGTGCCGCACATCCAGCCCGGCAAAGCTGTCTTGGCGCGCGCTGGGCGCTGTGCCCTTTGGCAACTGGCCAAATAGCTGTGCCAGCTCTGGCAGCTCTTGCACGATTTGTTCTGGCGTCACCGGATGCTCGGCCTCGGGCGGCTCGGCTTGGTATGAGGCACGGCGAAAAGCGGGCATGGCCGGATCAACGCTCAGCCATTGATAGATGCTCTGCGCCCCGCCAATCGTCTCCGGGGCAATCGCCGCATTGGGCTGGGTCATCGACAGGGCCAGCATTTGCAGCGCGGGTTTTTGCGACGCGGTGCAGTTGCGCAGTTGCCAGCGCAAAAACGCAAAATCAGGTGGGACCAGGCTCATCCATTCAAGATTGGCGCGCAGGCTGGCCAGCTCGGCCGCGCTCAGCCCGGCCTGTGGCTCAAGGCGCAAGTCATCTTGCTCTAACAGCCGCCCATCAGCATGGGCAATGAAGGCGCCAAAGGCCATTTGCACCAGCGCCGCCCGGTAGCGAACCGAAGCGGTTTTTGGCAATTCCTGCGGGCCACCGGCACCGCGTGGCAACAGGTAAAGCAGCACTGGCTCATCAAGCCGTGGGCTGCGCGGCGAAAACCGAATATCAGGGGCCAGACCAAAGCCCAGCAGGGCCAAAGCGGCGGCGGCATCGTCGAGCTGGCCGTACGTAAAGCGCTGCGGTGGTGCGCCTTCCAGCCGGGTCAGCAACTCTTCGAGCGGAACAAATCCGCCCGCCTGCACATTTTCCATGGCCCAGCTTTGCAGCGCCTCTGCTTGGTCGCTGGGCAAAACCGGCCAAAGTGGACGCGGCAAGAAAATCTGCGCTGCGGCAGAGTTGCGCAGGTCTGGCTCTGCGGCCATATGGCGGCCAAGATAGTGGCTATAATTGCCCAGCGCGGCAAAGGCCGCGTCAGCCACCTTTTGCGCTTCTGCAATCGGCTCTTGCAGGCCAGTGATATCGGGGAATGACAGGTTGGACGGCGATGTAAATGTGTCGGATGCGGCGTTGTATTGGGCCGTGCAAAGCTGCTGCGGGGCTGCCACGGGCAGCCCGGCGGGGTAGGCGCGCTCAAAGATCAGGGTGAACATCGCCAAAAATGCGGTCTCGTAGTTTTTGACATCCGGGCTGAGCCGCCGGGCGGGGTGGTTGAGAAACCATGCCAACACCCATTCGGAGCGCAATGCGGCGCCTTGGCTAACCATCAGCCCAAGCGCTGCGCGCAGTGACACAGGCAGCTGGTAACCGACATGGCTGATGCGCGGCGTTGCCGGGCCCAACGCGCCATTGGCCAAGCCAACAAAGTCTAGAAACGTGTTCAGCCTCGTTTTCACTTCGTAGAAATCTGGGTAAGTGCGGGCCAATCGGCGGACTTCGTCGCAGATTTCGGTGCGTTCATCGCCGCTGGGTTGGTCGATGAAATAGCGCCGTTCCAGCCCGTAGAAATACATTAGCACAAAGCCGGGCGGTGCGTTTGGTGCGCCAGCGCCATCGGCCAACCAGTCGAGATAAGCACCCCGGCAGCTGGGCGAGATTTCGGCGTAGCTTGGCCAATAGCGCAGCTCGGCGGCGGTGGAAGCGCTTATTTTGCTGCCGGGCTGGGCTGGCGCGACAGGCAAAGTAGGGTCAATGAAAGCGCGACTGGGCCGGTTCTGTGCGCCCTCTTTTCGGGCCGGGCCAATAAAGATCATGCCGTTTAGCAGACGTCCGGCAATGGTGATTTGGCTGTCCTTTGGCTGCCAGCCGGAATGCACGCCCCC
>JAESRD010000026.1 GCA_016764835.1 Paracoccaceae bacterium
CTGCGCCCATCGGGCAATGCTCCCGAGTTTCGCTTCTACGCCGAGGCAGAAACGCCCAGCGCCGCCGCAGAATTGTTGAAGCAAGGGCTCGCCCTGCTCAAGCACGCGCTCTAGTCGCGGGCGTAGACATCCTCGTAGCGAATGATGTCATCTTCGCCCAAGTAGCTGCCGGTTTGCACTTCGATAAGAACCATCTGCACCTTGCCGGGGTTTTCCATGCGGTGCACAGCGCCAAGCGGAATATAGACAGACTGGTTTTCGCTCACCAGCCGCACGTCATCATCAATGGTGACCTTGGCAGTGCCCTCGACAACGATCCAGTGTTCGGACCGGTGATGGTGGCTTTGCAACGAGAGCGCCGCGCCGGGATGCACAACAATTCGTTTGACCTGAAACCGCTGGCCAACGACCAGCGACTCGAACCAGCCCCAAGGCCGGTGATCTTTGGGAAAGGCTTCAGCCTGACGTTTGCCCCGGCTCTTCAGCGCGGCAACGACCTTTTTTACATCTTGCGCCCGGCTTTTGTCGGCCACCAGAACAGCGTCTGGCATGGCCACGGCGATGATATTGTCGAGGCCCAGCCCGACCAGCTCGACACCCTCATCCTCGGAGCGCAAAAGCGTGTCGGTACAGTCGATGGCGGTGGCCGCGCCTGACAGGGCAACGCCGCTCTCATCAGGACCGGTTTCACGCCACACCGCGTCCCACCCGCCAAGGTCTGACCAACCGGCGGCATAGGGCACGACCGACAGATTACGGGCCTTTTCCATAACCGCATAATCAACCGATATGCTTGGCGCCTGGGCCCATGGCTCTGGCGCCAGCCGGAAGAAACCAAGGTCTGGGCGGCCTTCATCAACAGCGCGGGTCACCGGGGTGATCATCTCTGGCGCATGGGCTTTAAAGGCTTCGATAATGGCCGAGGCTTTGAACAAGAAGATGCCGCCATTCCACAAGAAATTACCGTCGGCAACCATCTGCTCAGCGCGGGCCGCGTCGGGTTTCTCAACAAACCGGGACAGGCGCAAAGGGCGGGCGGAAAAGTCGCCGGGGTCTTCGGCCAGCTCAAGATAGCCGTAGCCGGTCTCGGCATGGGTTGGTTTAATGCCAAATGTTACGATCTGCCCGGCGCGCGCGGCCTCGGCCCCGGCCTCAACCGCCGCACGAAATGCAGCCGCATCAGGAACCACATGGTCAGACGGGGCGACAAGCAACATCGCGTCGGGGTCAGACTTGGCCAGCCAGAGGGCGGCGGCGAGTATAGCCGGGGCGGTGTTGCGGCCTTCAGGCTCGATCAGCACGGCGGCAGGGTCTACGCCCGCGCTGGTCAGCTGTTCGGTGACAATGAAGCGAAAATCGGAATTGGTCAGAATGAGCGGTGCGCCGTAGCCCGGCCCCGATAGCCGCCGAACCGAGGCCTGAAACAAGGTCTCGTCACCCAGAAGCGGCACAAATTGCTTGGGGTAAGATTTGCGCGAAAGGGGCCAAAGCCTTGTGCCGGAGCCGCCACACAGAATTACCGGGGTAATTGTCACGTCATGTCCTCAAAACCGTTCACTGTATTTGTGTTCATTGGCCAAAGTAGCTTTTGATTGCGGCGACAACACGGCTGGTTTGCGCCGCAGATTGGTGCGGACCAATGGGCAAGCTTAGAATTTGTGTGCAAAGCTGGTCGGCCGGGCTGCCGCTGGCTGGGGCAGCGCTGGCAAAGGGGGCAAACCGGTAGACCGGGCGCGGGTAATGCACCAAGCTGCCAATGCCTTGTTCGGCCAAATGAGCCGCCAATTTATCACGCGCGGCGGTGCGGATGACGAACAGATGCCAAGCGGGCTCATTAGCTGGGTCTTGCGGCGGTAATGTCAGGCCGTTCATGCCCGCCAGCTCGGTGAAATACTGCGCGGCAATAGCGCGCCGCGCCGCGTTCCATGCCTCTAGCCGGGTCAGGCGCAGGCTGAGCACGGCGGCTTGCAGCGGGTCTAGTCGCGAGTTGCGGCCATGCGCGTCATGCTCATATTTGCGCACCGAGCCGTAGTTGCGCAGCAGGCTAACGCGCTCAGCCAGCCCTGCGTCAGAGGTGACCACAGCGCCACCATCGCCGAGCGCGCCAAGGTTCTTGGCCGGGTAGAAGCTGAACGAAGCGGCCAGGCCAAAGCTACCCATTGGCTGGCCATTTCGCCGCGCACCATGGGCTTGGGCGGCGTCTTCGACCACCACGATCTCGTGCTTGGCGGCCAGCGCCATGACCGGCTCCATAGCCACCGGATCACCGTAAAGATGCACCGGCACAAGGGCCCGTGTGCGCGGCGTTATCGCGGCGTCAAATTCTGGTGCACCGCTATTATACTGGCCCGGCGCAGGCTCAGCCGCCACCGGCACAGCACCAATCATCCGCACCGCTTGCCATGTGGCAATGAAAGTGTGGGCTGGCACGATCACTTCGTCGCCCGGCCCTATGCCTGCCGCTTCCAGCGCGAAGGCCAGCGCGTCTAGCCCATTGCCAACGCCAATGGCGTGAGCGGTGCCGGTAAAGTTGGCAAAGCTGGTCTCAAACGCCGCCAGTTCGGGGCCCATAATGAACATGCCGCTATCGAGGAACTTCGCCCAGAGCGCATCGAGTTCTGGACGTTGCTCGGCCACAGCGGCGGCGATGTCTAAGAATGGCACTGTATCGTTCATTGATTTGCTCCCAAACTGGCCAAAGCCGCCGCTAGCTGTGGCTCTGTAATAGTAAAATCCGCGTTATAGGGCAAATCTGGGTTTGGTGCGGTAATTTCACCCGGCACAACCAGCACGGTTTGGCCGCGCGCCTCGGCCACGGCAACAATCGCCGGGGTCTCTTCGAGGTCTGGGTTGTGAAAGTTAAGCACTTTGAGCGCCGGGTTGCCGAACATCATCGGCAAGAGCAGCTGCGAGCCGCCTGCCCCGGCAATATGGCTGGCCCCGGCAAACAGAATGAGCTGCTGTTTGAGGGACAGGGTTTCGGGGGTGATGGCGGCAAACCCGGCTTTAGCCAGAAGCTCCGCCATGCCGTCTTGGTCGGCCAGCCGCGCATGGCCGCTGCGCCGGATAAACAACCGTTTGGGCTGAGTTTCATCGGCGGGGACAGGCGGTACGTTGGCCAGAAGTTGCGCCTGAATGGCCGGGTTAACGGCGGTGTCTTTGAGCTTCAATACCGTGCCGGGCTGGCGCAAGATCGGCCAAAAGTCTGGCGCAGAAGCGCGCCAAAGCCGCGCCACCTGTGCACCTTGCCGAAAGCCCAGCTTGATGATCTTGCGCCCGCCACTCAGCCAGTGAAACAGCGCATAATGTTGCTCGGCCAGCCCGTCATCCACAAGCAGCGGCACGTCGGCGGCAAAGCTGTGCAGGTGCTGGGCCA
>JAESRD010000313.1 GCA_016764835.1 Paracoccaceae bacterium
CCGCGCCGCCAAACCGGCCGCGCCGGTGGCCCACAAGACCGCGCCGGCTTGGCGTCCCTCGGTCACAATCTCACCGCCCTTGGCCCGTATTGCCGCCGCCAGCGACGCACAGGCCTGCGCCGGATTTATCCGCGCCGACAGCGTGTCATATATCAGCCAGCCGGTCGGGCTTTCCGGCATCCACGGCCCCGGCTGCCCGGCCCGCTCAACCCGCCATTCAGCCTGCCCCCGCCATAGCACCTTTGAGGCCGCACGCCGCTCCTGTGCCAGCCCAAGACCGCGCTCATTCATTATCGGCTGTATCCGCCCAACCCGCCCGTAGCCCGGATCAACTCCGCCCACCGCCGCAACCCCGGCCCAAAACGCCTCAGCCTCCAGCAAAGCCTGCAGCTGAAACGTTTTAATCGGCGTCCACAACTCTGGCGCAAACGGACATAGCGCGCCAACAATGCCGCCACTGGCCCCCGCACCAACACCGCCCGGATCGATCACCCGCACCGTCGCCCCGCGCGCCAATGCCGCCCAGGCAGCTGACAGGCCAAACACCCCGGCCCCCATAATTGTCAGATCGGCAATTGCCATTCTCTCATGTCGCCTTCATGCTCAGGTCTTCACTGTTACAGCAGGTAGAAATGCACGACCAACATGCAGATATCGAGTGGACCGCACAGGGCATCCCCTTCAGCCGCCGCTTCGGTGACCCTTATTTCTCGCAAGATAACGGCCCAGCTGAAACCAGACATGTTTTTCTGGCTGGCAATGGCCTGCCAGACCGCTTCTGCAATGGCTTCTCTATCGCAGAGCTGGGCTTTGGCACAGGGCTAAATTTGCTGGTCACATGGGCCGCATGGCGCCAAGCCGGCGCGCCGGGCCAGCTGTATTTCACCAGTTTTGAGGCCTTTTTCATGTCACTATCTGACCTTGCCAAAGCCCACCAAAAGTTCCCAGAATTGCGTCGTGAAAGCACCTTTCTGCTGGCCGCCCTCGCCGCTCAGCCGACCGGCCGATATGCCCTGCAAGATGGCCTCACATTCGAGCTGATCACCGGCGATGCCCGCACCACTCTGCCGCGCTGGCAAGGTGCTGCCGATGCATGGTTTCTTGACGGTTTCGCCCCCGCCAAAAACCCCGAACTCTGGGAGCCAGACCTCTTGGCCCAAGTCGCAAGCCACACCAAGCCCGGCGGCACTGCTGCCACCTATTCCGCCGCTGGCCATGTCCGGCGCGGGCTTGCCGATGCTGGCTTTACCGTTTCGCGCCTGCCCGGCCACGGCCGCAAACGCCACATGAGCGCCGCCATTCTTCCCGCCACGAAAGCACAGCCATGAGCCAAAACAACACCAAACTGGGCGTCTGGCTCATGGTCATCACCACCATTGTTTTCGCCGCCCAAGACGGGCTTTCGCGCCATCTGGCCGGTGAATATAACGTGCTTATGGTGGTGATGGTCCGCTTTTGGTTTTTCGCCGCCTTCGTGCTGGCCCTTGCCAAGCGTCAGTCCGGCTCGGTCCGCGCCGCCGCCCAGAGTGCGCGGCCGTGGCTACAAGCCTTTCGCGGCGTCCTATTGTCGCTAGAGATCAGCGTCATGGTCCTCGCCTTCGTGCTGCTCGGGCTGGTTGAGAGCCACGCGGTCTTTGCCTGCTACCCGCTGATTGTCGCCGCCCTGTCAGGCCCCGTTCTGGGCGAACAGGTCGGCTGGCGCCGCTGGGCCGCCATTGCCATTGGCTTTGTCGGTGTCGTGATCATTTTGCAGCCCGGCTACGGTGTCTTCTCGCCCAAGGCCATTGTGCCGCTCATCGCCGCCATCATGTTCGCGCTTTACTCGCTGCTCACCCGCTATGTTTCCTACACCGATAAAGCCTCGACCAGCTTTTTCTGGACCGGCATCATGGGCGCTGTCGCCGCCACTATCGCCGGCATCTGGTCATGGGAGCCAATGAGCGGGCAAAACTGGGTACTGATGGGCATTCTATGCCTGACCGGCGTGGCGGGCCACTGGACGCTGATCAAATGTTACGAGGCCGCAGAGGCCGGCGCCGTGCAGCCCTTCGCCTACTTGCAGCTGGTTTTTGCCGCCGCCATCGGGTTGTTGGTGTTTGGTGAAACGCTGGAGCGGCATGTGGCCATAGGTGCTGCCATTGTCGTCTGCGCCGGAATATTCACCCTGTTTCGCGAGCGCGCCAGCAAATCTAGCGCCTAACCCGGCTCAACCTCGGGCCGGGCCAAGGGGCGCAATGCCGTCAGTGGGGCAAACACGCGCTGTTCGTCGGCCAGCCGCTCGGCCTCTACCGCCGCCCGTTCGGCCGGGCTTGGCCGCGCCTGTGGCCGTATGAACGGCGGTGCGCCAATCAGCAGCGCTGAGAAATGCACCAGCCCGGTCTGGCCGGTCAGCCGCGCGCGATAAATGGGCAGTGATTCCGCCACCCGCATCACATAGTTTCGGGTCTCGTTAAACGGAATATGCTCAATCCAATCGACGATATCCACCGCGCCAGCGCGCGGATCACCCCGCTGCGCCATCCAGCTGCGTGGCCGCGACGGCCCGGCATTATAGCCCGCGGCAATCATCACCGGGCTTTCGCCAAATGTCTGCGTCAGCTCAGCCAGATAGGCGCTGCCAAGCTGGGCATTATATTGCCAACCATCGGTGAGCATGGCGCTCGTATAGGGCAGGCCAAGCCCTTCGGCGACTTCGCGCGCTGTGGCCGGCATCAGCTGCATCAATCCCAGCGCGCCTACCGGGCTGCCGACGGTAAAGTTAAACTCGCTCTCGCGCCTTGCAATGGCCAAAGCCAGTTCCGGCGAAACCGGCAAGTCGGTCTGCGCCAAAGGATGCACCGGGAAATAAGAGCGCGGCAGCATTACCCCGCGCGACACCGCCTCTTTGCCCAGCACAACGCTCAGATAGGTCTCGCCCTTATCCTCTAGCATTGCGCCCAGCAGCGCCAGCTCATCAGGCTCAAGGTCTTGCGCCAGCCGCAGCACGAACAAGGCAGATGATTGCCAAATTGACCACTTATTTGTGC
>JAESRD010000314.1 GCA_016764835.1 Paracoccaceae bacterium
GCCACAGCCTCATTCAGCGCCGCTCGCATTTGGTCACCTATTTCGCGCAGCTCAGCGTTTGACTGGCGCAGGCTTTGCGTTTCGGTGTCGAGCGACGAAATCATCAGCTGCTGCTGTGTGGCTTTTTGCTCAAGCATTGCCAAGGTCTTGTCTTGGCGTTCTTTGAGCAGCCGCACCCGCTCTTCGAGCTGCGCATTCACCATGCGCTCTTCTTCAAGATGGACCTGTATCGCTGCCAGCTGATCAGAGCTGGGCGCGTTTTCATCCACCGGCTGGGCCAGCTCTAACGGGCCAATCCCGGCCTCGATACGGCCCAGTGCCGCAGAAATGCGCCTTTCAAGTTCAACAATATCGCTCATAATGCCTGTCCCGCCTGTATTTCACAGCCTATATTTACAGTACAAATGGCCAAAAGTTGCCTTAGCCAAACTAATTAACCTGCGCTGCCTGTCCAATTTCAGCCCAATGCGCCCCATCTTTGCATGGGTCTCGTTGCGCGCTGGGCTTAGGGGGCCGCGAATCGTACCTAATTTTGCCCAAGCCTATGACAACGCTCGGCAGGCGGCAAACCATCTGCACCAACATGGCCCGTCACGGCCCTTTACACGCGCTTTGCGGCCATATTCAGTGATAGTTTAACGCACGAGCCTTGAACTCAGCCCCTGCCCTGTTAAGACCCTGCTCAAGCCAAACATGACGATTAGTGAGGACTAGCCCTTTGGAAATTTCTGCTCTTCGCGCCGCACATCCAGATCATTGGATGATGGCCGCCGCTATCCGCACGCTTACGCTTGATGCCGTAGCCGCCGCTAATTCTGGCCATTCGGGCATGCCAATGGGCATGGCTGACGTGGCCACCGTGCTTTACGAAAAGCACCTGCGTTTTGACCCGACAGCGCCGTCTTGGCCAGACCGTGACCGCTTCGTGCTGTCCGGCGGCCACGGCTCGATGCTGCTTTATTCGCTGCTCTATCTTACGGCTACGAGGATATGACGCTTCAGCAGCTCAAAGATTTCCGCCAATGGGGCGCGATAACCGCAGGCCACCCAGAATACGGCCACGCGCCAGGCATTGAAGTCACCACTGGTCCGCTGGGCCAAGGCTTGGCTAACGCTGTTGGCATGGCCATTGCCGAAGAAGTGCTGCGCGCCCAATGGGGCAAGAACATCATCAACCACCATACTTATGTGATGGCTGGTGATGGCTGCCTGATGGAAGGCATTAGCCAAGAAGCGCTAACGCTTGCAGGCATGCAAAAGCTCAGCCGCTTGGTGCTCTTCTTTGATGATAATGGCATCACCATTGATGGCAAAGTCGAGATCACCGACTGCACCGATCAGCCCGCGCGCTTTGCCGCCTCTGGCTGGCATGTGCAAGCAATTGACGGCCATGACCCTGACGCGATTGATGCGGCGATTCTGGCCGCCAAAGCCGATCCGCGCCCGTCAATGATCGCTTGCAAGACCCATATCGCGCTTGGCTCATCGGCCCAAGACACGTCCAAAGGCCACGGCGCTTTGACCGATCCGCAGCTGATTGCCGACACCAAAACAGTATATGGCTGGAGCGGCGAGCCGTTTGAGATCCCAGCGGAAGTCAAAGCCGCATGGGAAGCCACAGCCACCTCAGGTGCAGCAGCCCGCACAGAGTGGAACGCCGCCTATTCCCGGCTCAGCGCCAGCAAACAAGCGGAATTCACCCGTGTCTTTGCCGGTGATGCGCCAAAGTCGCTGGTCTCCAAAGTGCGCGGGCTCAAGAAACTAGCCTCGGCTGAGGGCGCAAAAGTCGCCTCGCGCCGGTCTTCTGAGCTGACGCTTGAAGCGATTAACCCGGTCATGCCCGAAAACGTCGGCGGCTCTGCCGATCTGACCGGTTCTAACAATACCAGGACCCCTGATCTTGGGATATTTACCCCAGAAAACCGCAAAGGCCGTTACATCCATTACGGTGTGCGCGAGCACGCTATGGCCGCAGCAATGAACGGTATCGCGGCACATGGGGGCCTGCGCGCTTATGGCGGCACATTCATGTGCTTTACTGATTATGCACGCGGCGCGATCCGGCTCTCGGCTCTCATGGGCCTGCCGGTCACCTATGTCATGACCCATGACAGCATTGGCCTCGGCGAAGACGGGCCAACGCACCAGCCTGTTGAGCACCTCGCCATGTTGCGCGCCACGCCAAACCTGCTGACCATTCGCCCGGCTGACACTGTCGAGACTGCGGAGAGCTGGGAAATTGCTCTGACAGCAACCAGTCGGCCAACGGTTTTGGCCCTGTCGCGCCAAGGTTTGCCACTGCTGCGCACAGAGCATAAAAGCAAGAACCTGACCGCGCAGGGCGGCTATGTAATGGCCGAGTCCACCACCAAACGCCAAGCGATTATCATGGCCTCTGGCTCTGAAGTATCGGTGGCGATGGAAGCCCGCGCGCTGCTCGAAGCCGAAGGCATTGGCACGCGGGTTGTTTCCATGCCCTGCATGGAGCTTTTTGCCGAGCAAGAAGCGGCCTACCGCAAGCGTGTACTGCCCGGCGGCCCGGTGCGCGTGGCCGTTGAAGCAGGCGTGCGCCAAGGCTGGGATGCCTATCTGCTGGGCGAACGTGGCCGCGAAGCCAAAGCCGGCTTTGCTGGCATGAACAGCTTTGGCGCCTCAGCCCCGGCTGGCACATTGTTCAAAGAGTTCGGCATCTCAGCCGAAGCGGTTGCACAAAAAGTGCGCGACCTGCTTGCTGGCTAAATTTGGATACGCCCGCTTTGCTATGCCTTGTTGAAAAGGCGGCGCAAGGCGGGCGATATCAACGCCAAAAAGGCTGCCAACTCAAAGCTTTCTTCAAGCAGCACATGTTTTGGCACCATTGGCAGCAGATCTTTTTCAAACATATCGCCGAACAAAAACAACGTGATCGCCGCCGCCACCAGCGGCATGGCGGTGCCGTGGGTAAACGCGCGCGCAGGCGCTGTCAGCGCACCACGCCGCCAAGCGGCAAAGGCGGCAATGAGCAAACCCGCTAACACCACCAATGAGCCAATTTTAGCACCAAGCTGAACAGGCTCAGACAACCCGTAAATCTCGCCCCAGCTTATTTCGCGGCCCGCGCCAACAAACGTCCCGGCCGCCAGTATAAAGAACCCAGCTGAAGCGACAGGCTCGGCCATCCAGCCCCGCAGCGCCACCCAAAAGCTGATGACAAAGCCAATGAATAGGATTGTAGGCTCAAGTTGCTCAAGCCAACCCTCCTCCGTGACATCTATTTTGGCAATAAATTCATCGGCCAGATACAAAGTGGCAACGAGACCAAACCCGGCGAGAAGGGAAATAATATAACGCTTCATCTCAATCACTTACACCTATTTCTTGCGGCCCAGCCTCGCCACTATTTCGTCATTCAGCAAGCTTTGACCACACAAATGATTGTATCAGCTTTGATGTGCGACTAGTTTGCCGTATCGCCCGCAAACACCGCTAACAATAGGGATCTGTCAAATCAGCAACCGGATCGCAATCATGCTCGTACTTTGTATTGTTATTGGCGTCATGGCCGATGGCTTTTTCAATGCGTTTCAGGCCAGTCTGTTTCTTGGGATCAAATTCGCTGGAATGATCAACTATCTCAAATTTTGGCGCTAAACGGTTGACCTCTGAGCACAAATGAACAAGTTAATCGCATAATAATCTTGGGCGAAATCGCCTGGCATAGATATGAATTTAGGAGTGTGAGATATGGCCGTAAAAGTGGCAATCAACGGATTTGGCCGGATCGGTCGTAACATCCTACGGGCGATCATCGAATCTGGTCGCACCGATATTGAAGTTATTGCGATCAATGATCTTGGCCCAGTTGAGACCAACGCGCATTTGCTGCGCTATGACAGTGTGCATGGCCGGTTTCCGGCAACCGTGACCACGACTGAAAACAGCATTGATGTCGGCCGCGGCCCTATTCGCGTTACCGCGATTCGCAACCCAGCCGAGCTGCCTTGGGCCGATGTTGATATCGTGCTCGAATGTACTGGCATCTTCACCTCCAAAGAGAAGTGTCAGGCGCATTTGGACAATGGCTCCAGCCGGGTGCTGATCTCTGCGCCGGGCACAGATGCTGACGCGACCATCGTATACGGCGTCAACGATTCAGTGCTGACAGGCGACGATCTGATCGTTTCCAACGCCTCTTGCACCACCAACTGCCTGTCGCCGGTGGTCAAAGCGCTCAATGATGCAATCGGGATCAATCATGGTTTCATGACCACGATCCACTCCT
Source organism: Paracoccaceae bacterium (assembly GCA_016764835.1). The sequence goes on from JAESRD010000314.1 coordinate 4,262, forward strand.
ATACCGGTGACCAGCCAACGCTGGACACAATGCACAAAGATCTCTATCGCGGCCGGGCTGCTGCCCTGTCGATGATCCCAACAACAACGGGTGCGGCCAAGGCTGTTGGTTTGGTTCTACCAGAGCTGAACGGCAAGCTAGACGGCATGGCTATCCGCGTACCAACACCTAATGTCTCAGTCGTTGACCTGACATTTGAAGCGGCGCGCGACACCACGATTGCAGAAGTCAACGACGCCATTCGCGCTGCCGCTGATGGCCCGCTTAAAGGTGTGCTCGGCTATACCGACGAGTCGCTGGTATCTTGCGATTTCAACCATGATCCACAATCGTCGATCTTCCACATGGACCAAACCAAGGTCTTGGAAGGCAACATGGTGCGCATTTTGACGTGGTATGACAATGAGTGGGGCTTCTCCAACCGCATGGCTGACACGGCCGTTGCCATGGGCAAACTCATCTAAGACGAGCCGCACCTGCGCGTCATAGATAAACCCGCGACTGAACTGAAAGATAGCCGTCCAATATGGGGCGGCTATCTTTCGTTTCAAGGTCACAGACCTATGCGTTTTGCGCCGTAGCGGTAGCGCGAACATGTGGCTGGTGCTGCGGCGCAGCATGGCTATGTATGCGATATGAAATGGCCAGACTTAAAAAGGAGTTCCCAAGATGACCATGATTTCACAGCTCCGGACTGCACTCGTAAAACGCGCAGCCTATAACCAAACACGCAACGCCATTCGTTCCATGTCTTTGGAAGTTGCATTGGACCTCGATATTTACCGGCCCGACGCGGACAAAATCGCGCGCGCAGCGGTTTACGGCTAATCGCCTCAAAACCACCCCAAGCGGTAACATCATCGCTATGAAGCTCAGCCGTCCTAAAATGGGGCGGCTTTTTGCTTTTGTATAGCGTTAGCGGCCAACCCGTTCATAAAGCGCCGCACATACGGCTTCGGGTACGAATTTTGAAACGTCACCACCAAGCCGAGCGATCTCTTTCACCAGCTTTGAGGCTATCGCCTGATGTCGGGCTTCGGCCATAAGAAACACGGTCTCGACAGTGTTGTCTAAAACTCGGTTCATACCAACCATCTGATATTCATACTCAAAATCAGCCACGGCCCGCAGGCCCCGGATGATAATACCGGCGCCAACATCACGGGCGCAATCGATCAACAGGTTCTCAAACGGATGCACAATGATCTTTGTGCCGGTGGTCTTGGCCGTTTCAATAAGCTGTTCTTCGATCATAGTCACGCGTTCTTCGAGCGTGAAAAGCGGCCCCTTGTCGCGGTTGATCGCCACGCCAATGACCAACTCATCGACCAGCCCGCAAGCCCGGCGGATAATATCCATATGCCCCAGTGTGACCGGATCAAATGTCCCCGGATATAGCCCAACACGCATAGCAGCCCTCATCTTGTCATCCATGCCTGCCACGCAACAATATTGCGCGGACAATTGCAAGTTGATTGCACAAAGTTCATGCGGGTTTTCGCGTCAGCCGTGCCACAGCCCGGCATGGCGGCGAAGGCCATGCCCTTTTTAGGCGCCCAATTCAGCGCCGCCTAACCGGGGCCTAATGCCCCATTATCATGCCTTCCAGCGCGTCTTTTTCCATAGAAAGCTCAGACAGCCGGGCTTTGACCACATCGCCAATTGAGATCAGCCCGATCATCGCGCCATCGTTGACAACCGGCAGGTGACGAAACCGGCCATTGGTCATAAGTTCAAGTACGTGGTCGGCCGTGTCGCTGCCGGTGCACGTGATTGGGTTCTTGGTCATCATTTCGCTGACCTTTTCGCTCAGGCAGCCGGGGCCGCGCTTGCCGATCTCGCGCACAATGTCGCGCTCAGACAAAATCCCATCAGGGCTGCTGCCATCTGACGAGACCACAACCGTGCCAATCCGCTTTTCAGACAGCATTGCCGCCGCCTCTGAAACGGACATTTCCGGGGTAACGGTCGCTACATCTGTATTGGCTTTTGACTTCAAAATTTGCTGTACAATCATGTTTCTAGCTCCGTTCAGTTTCAGGGCACCCACTATCTGTCAGCGTCGCCCTCAAGCCCCCCTTCTGTCAAGGCTACAAGCAGCTCGAGTCTTGCGACTTCGGCCTGAATGCCTGAAATAAGCGCAGTTGCCAGCCGGTCCAGCCGCTCAGAACCGCGATCAGCCGAATGGCGGATCAAGTAGAATTGGCGGCGCAGTGACACCGCGTCGCGCAAAACCCGCACCAGATCAGGCGCGAATGGCAGGGCGAAGTCATGGACAATGCCAATGCCGCCTTGGCGCAACATCATCAGCTGCACAGCGACAGAGTTCGACGCCATTTGCACTTTGTCAGTGCCAATCTCCTTGAGAAAATCAAGCTCCTGATCAAAAATCATATCCGGGATATAACCGGTAATGGCTAAGCCTTTCAGCGCGCTGAGCGTCACTGGCCGGGGCAGATCGGCGCGCATAGCCAAATGCAACTGATAGTCGGTTATCTTTTGCACGGTCAGCCGCCCGGCCACCGGCGGACTGACGGTAATGCCAATATCGGCCTCGCGTTTTGACAGATTGACGACGCGCGGTTGGGCCAAGATCTGCACCTCCAAACCGGGGTTTTCGGCCTGCAAACGGGCGGCGACCTGCGGCAACAGAAAGTTAGCGCAGCCGTCCGGCGCGCCAATGCGCAGCTGGCCGCTCAGCCCTTGCCCGGCCCGCGCGC